>NZ_CALAYQ010000093.1:0-40669 GCF_937894855.1 uncultured Zoogloea sp. | reverse complement strand
TGGCGAGGCGTTCGACCTGGGTGAAGAAGTCGAAGCGCTCGAAGATGTCGCGGGCCGCAGGCGAGAAGCCCTGGATGTAGGCGTAGAGGTTCTGGCGGATGTGGTCCTGGTCGCCGAGCAGGGTGGAAAGATCGAGCGGCGAGGTGTTGTAGAAGTAGCGCTGACCGGCCGCGCGGAGCAGGAAGGGGTCGGGGTTGAGGCCGGCCTTGGTCTTGGCTTCCAGCTCGGCGAGCACGGCGGGCTTGGTGGCAGCCAGCACGCAGTCGAGGCGCCGCAGGACGGTGAAGGGCAGCACGACCTTGCCGTATTCGGACTGTTTGTAGTCGCCACGCAGCAGATCGGCGACCGACCAGATGAAAGAGGAGAGGGCTTGGTGATTCATTGGCGTTGTCGATGAGCGGGGGGCATGAAGCGCGGCGCCGGGATTGTACTTCCCCGGCCCTCGAAGGGCGCAGGCGTCGCGCACCGCTTTGCCGGCGGCGATGGCTTCTTCGTGCCGTACATCGCCGAAGCGCAGCTCGCCCGGGAGGGCTTTCCCGCCGGGCAGCTGGGCCAGCTGCTCGCGCTGATGCACGAGCTGGATCACAACAACCTGCGGGCGCTCCTCGACCCACTGCGCCGGCCGGGCTGAAGCCAGCGAAGCAGCGTGGCTTGTCTTCGGCAGAGGCGTTGGCGGTCATGGCCAGGATCGGGACGGACTGGGCGCCGGCGTCGCCGCCCATCAGCGGGGCGATCTTCTTCGAGATGGCGCGGCCGAGGCCCGTTCTGCCGTATTTGCGGGTGATGGAGTTGTCGGTCTGCGCGAAGACGTAAAGGAGGTTTGGCAGTGCCTCTGGTGCGCTCCCGAACCTTGGCATTCTCTGATCAGCCCCCGCGCAACCAGGGCGACCAGGACGGCAATGTTGTTGATCAGTCCAATGAGCACAGGTCTGCATCGTGGTTGGAAGGGCTCCCAGCCTTTCTGAGGCGCAGGCGCCAACGGACCATTTGCGGATGGAGCCGACGAAAGGATGGTCAGACTATTGAGGGGAGGGCGATCAGGTCACGCTCGACTGTCAGCGCCGCCGCGGGCCGCCGTCGGCGATCAATCCGGCAGACTTGACTCAGCGACTACCGCGCCGCCGTGTGCGGATTGCTCTGCCTGCGAACCGCGTTCGTGGGCGTAGGCCCAGGTGAATTCGGCCCCCAGCAGAAAGATCTGCGCCGCGAAATAGACCCAAACCAGCAGCACGACCAGCGAGCCGGCCGCCCCGAAACCCGACGCGACGTTGGTCTTGCCCAGATACAGGCCGATCAGCAACTTGCCGATCTCGAACAGGAGCGCCGTCACGGCCGCGCCGATCCAGACGTCCTGCCAGGCGATCCGGGCTCGCGGCATGAGCTTGTAGATCATCGCGAAGAGCGCGGTCGAAATGGCGAAGGAGATGCAGAAATCAATCGCCTGGAAAACGGCCTCCCAGCCGGCGAAGTAGCCGTCCCACCATTTGCCGACGGCGGCGATCGCGGCACCGATCACCAGCGAGACCAGAAGCAGGAATCCGAGCCCGAGCACCAGGCCAAAGGAAAGCAGGCGGGTGTGCAGCAAGACGAGGATGCCCATCTTTCGTGCCGGGACGGGGACGCGCCAGATGCGGTCGAGGTCACTCTGCAATTCCGCGAACACGGTCGTCGCGCCGACGATCAGCATGATGGTGCTGAGCACGATGGCAACGAATCCCTGGGCGGGCTCGCTGGTGCTTTTCAGCAGCCCTTGCACGGCGATCGCGCCGTCGCGTCCGATCAGGCCTTGTATCTGCGCAACGATCTCACCGCGGGCAGCATCCTGGCCAAAGACGAGGCCGGCAATGGCGATGACGATGATGAGCAGCGGCGCAAGCGAGAACAGCGTGTAGTAGGCGAGGGCGGCGCCCATGCTGGGTGCAAAATCGTCCAGCCAGGCGTTAACCGAGCTGTCGATCAGACGCCTGATCTGACTAAGATCCATGGCGCTCACCCGCGGCGGCGGTTTCCCCGCCATCCGCCAGCGCTCGGGACGCGGACCGACGCGCCAGCCACAGGGGCGTCAGCACGCGCAGCACACCGAGGACTTGCATCCAGTTGTGGGGACGTCCGGCCTGATGCCGGCCCCTGGTGCGGCCCCGGCCACCCGCCAGATACCCGACGGCGATTCCCGCGAGCACACCGCCGCCGATGATCAGCGGTGAGTCGAGACGGCGGCGCAAGCGCTTTCGCAACGCCTGGTATTCGGCATGGGCGACCATCCTGCCTTCCTCGACCTCCCGTTCGTACGGAGGGTGCGGGGGAGGGGCGTCGCCCGCCTCGATTTTCGGCTCGCTCCACAGCCCGAGCTGACGCTGCGTCGCCGCGAAAAGCGGCTTCGGGCTGCCCCGCATCAATAGCAGCACGATTCCGCCGGCGCCGGAAAAACTGAGCAGGGCCGCGAGCCCCAGCGCAGGCCCCAGGCGGACGATGTCGTTCTGCACGAGGGCGACGATGAGGCCGGCCAGCAGACCAAGCCAGCCGGTGATCGCCAGACCGGCGGCCAGCAGGGCCAGCCCCAGCATGGACAACAGCCTCAGGCCGGCTTGCCTGCCCTCCGCTGTCACCAGCGTGAGGAAGCGCCTGGCCACGGCGTGCACTGAAGCGAGCAGGGACGAAACGGATGCGGTGGCGGTGGAAGGCATGAGCGGGCCCTTGTCTAAAGTTGTGCGCCGACGAGCGACGCTGCGTGTTCCAGGAACTTCTCGGCAAGCGGCCGCCGTTGCCACGCGTGCAGGCTGATCTGCCGTGATTGCGACAGGTCGGCGTTGAACACTTCGATTTGCCGGCGCGCGAAATCGGCTGCGTAGATGTTCAGATTGGCTTCGTCATTGAGGCGAAACGAGCGGGTGTCGAAATTGGTCGAGCCGACCGACACCATCAGGCCATCGACGATCAGCACCTTGCAGTGATACATCGTCGGCTGGTACTCGTGAATCTCGGCGCCGGCAGCCAGCAGGGCGCCCCAGCGGGCCCGCGAGGCACGGCGGACGATGGCTGCGTCGCTGTGCTTGCCCGGCACGATGATGGCCACTGTGACCCCGCGTTCGAGTGCATCGACGAGCGCCCGCGTGCTGAGGGCGTCGGGGACGAAATAGGCGCTCGACAGGTGGATCGAGTGATGCGCCGCGCTGATCGCCAGCAGGTACATCAGATGCATGCTGTCGCTACCGCCCGAGGGCGAGCTGCTGAACATCTGGGCGGCCTCGTCGCCGGCTTCCCGCAGGGCCGGAAAGTAGTCGTCGCCGTGCAGGACGGCACCGGTGGCCTTGATCCAGTTGTCGAGAAATACGGCCTGCATCTGCGCCACCACCGGCCCCTCGGCCCTGAAGTGGGTGTCGCGCCAGTGCTGCGGATCCTGGGCATTGCCCGTCCACAGCCCGGCGATGCCGACACCGCCGGTAAAGCCCACCTTGCCGTCCACAACCAGCACCTTGCGGTGCGTCCGGTTGTTCATGCGCGCCAGCGAGTAGCAATCGGGCTTGTGGAACTTGCGCACCTCGACACCGGCCGCCTCCATGACCGCGAGATGCGTCGGGTCCATCTTGTTGCTGCCCACCCAGTCGAGCAGCACATGCACCTTGACGCCGGCACGTGCCCGCTCGGCGAGCGCCTCGGCGAACGCCTTGCCGATGGCGTCCGACCAGTAGATGTAGCTCTCGAAGGTGATGGTCTTCGTCGCATCTCGAATGGCCGTGAGCATGGCCGGAAAGATCCGGTCGCCATTCAGCAGGGCTTCGAAACGGTTGTCATGCAGGATGGCCGGCCCGAGCAGCACCCCCATCGCGCGCCCGAAGGCCGGATCGGCGGCCGAATACAGGCGCTCGACGCTGTGTTCAATCTTCTTCTCGCCCGTGGCGAAGTTCAGCACCACGATGACCGCGAACAGCGCCGACGCGAGGGCGATTCCAAGTACCAGCATGGGGGAAACCTTCCCTTCGTTCGACGACTGTCGATGTTCGGTTTTGGTCCTCTCCCGAGTGCCCGGGTGCAGCAGGCCGCCGGCAGGACGAACCCAGTCTGAACCTCAAAAGTGCCGGCATATGTACGCAAGCCGACATATCGGCAGCGGAAGAGCGCGAGCAGGCGCCGTCTCAATGCCCAAAGCCTGGTGCCGGTCACGGCGACAGCCGCCGGTATGTGTGTTGTCCAACAGACCCGCTGGCGCCGGAACACTACCGTGCAGCATCTGGCCGATGTTATCGGGCATGACTCCTCGAAACCTGCAACCACCCGAAGGACTGCCATGGCAACCACGCGAACCGCACCTGTTGATCCACTGGAGTATTCAGACGGTCTGTCCGACGCCTACGCCGACAGCCCGCGTTCGTCGACCTGCGCCGTCTCGTGGGGGGCCATCGCTGCCGGCGCTGCCGCCGGCGCGTCCCTGTCCCTGATCCTGCTGATCCTCGGCGTCGGACTGGGCTTGTCTTCGGTATCGCCGTGGGCCCGTGAAGGCGTCAGCGCAGCGAGCTTTGGCGTGTCGACCATCGTGTGGCTCACGCTCACGCAGCTGCTTTCGTCTGCGATGGGGGGCTACCTCGCCGGCCGGCTGCGAACGAAATGGATGGATACCGACCCCGACGAGGTCTACTTTCGTGACACCGCCCACGGCTTTCTGGCCTGGGCCGTGGCCTCCCTGGCCACCGCGGCGCTGCTGACTTCGGCGATCGGGTCCGTCCTGAGTGGCGGTGTCCAGGCCGGCGCTGCGGTTGTCGAAGGGGTTGCCAGTTCCGCCACCGTGGCGGCGGGCGGCATCGTGGCAGCGGGCCCGATGTCGTCGATGGAGCGCGGGCCGATGGCCTACTTCGTCGATTCCCTGTTTCGCCGGAGCGCAGGCGTCGAGTCTGCCCAGACGTCCGAGCGCACGATGGCCACGATGGCCAATGAGGCCGCCGAGGTGGGGCGCATCTTCACGAACGTCAGCCGCTCCGAACCCCTGCCGCCCGAGGACATCCAGTACGTCGGTCAGCTGGTTGCTAAACGCACCGGCATGTCGCAACACGACGCCGAGAAACGTGTCACCGACATCTACGCGCGCGCTCAGGCCCGGCTGAACGACGCGGAAGTTGCCGCCAGATCCAGCGCCGACAAGGCGCGCAAGGCGTCGGCCTACGCGGCGCTGTGGACTTTCGTCTCATTGCTCAGTGGCGCCTTCGTCGCCAGCCTGGCCGCCACTTACGGTGGCCGGCAGCGCGATGCCTGAGCATTCCTTCCAGATCGCCGACCTAAGGAGGCCCGACCATGCGTTCACTCGTGCTGCTGTTTCTGGGCATACCCATTCCGATCATCATTTTGATCGCGTTGTTCGTGCATTGATTGCACACCCCATCCCCACCAGATAACCAAGGAACTGCCATGACAGCCAGCACCAAGACCCTCACTACCAAAACCCCCGCCACACCGAAGCCCGCCGCTGCTGCGCAGGACGCGATCGCCTTGCTCAAGGCGGACCACGGAACGGTGAGTGGACTGTTTGAAGAGTACGAAAAAGCGGATTCCAGCAAGAAGAGGAAGGCGCTCGTCGCCGAGATCTGCACCGAATTGAGCGTCCACGCGCAGATCGAGGAGGAGATCTTCTACCCGGCGGTCAAGGCGGCACTCAAGGACAAGCTCCTGGTGCCGGAGGCCACGGTCGAGCATGCCAGCCTCAAGGACCTGATCGCCCAGATCGAAGGGGTTGAGCCTGACGGCGAGCTCTATGCGGCCAAGGTCAAGGTGCTGTCCGAATACGTCAAGCACCACGTCAAGGAAGAGCAGAACGAGATGTTCCCCAAGGCCAAGGCCACGTCACTGGATCTGGCTGAGCTGGGTGTGCAGATGGCCGCGCGCAAGACCGAGCTTCTCGCCGCCCGCGCCTGAAGGGATACGACCATGTCCAATCCCTGGCTTAAAAAGAATCCGTTCATGAGCATCTGGCTGAGCGCGGCAAACCGGATGGCCAGCACGATGCGCGGCCAGGCGGCCGCCCAGGCCAAACGCCAGATCAATGCCGCGGTGACCAAGGCTACCGACGACAACCTGAAGACCCTGCTCGGCACGACCGCGCCTGCAGCGCCCAAGGCCAAACCGAAACGACGCAGTTGAAACCGGCCTGCGCCACAACCCGGCTGCCAGGCGACCCGAAGTCGCCGCGCAGCGTGAAATGCCTGACGTGGAATGACAGTGACCCGGCAGGTTTCCCTGGCACACCGCGTAACGGCTGGTCTGCGCAGGGGGTTTCATACGGCGGCGTCTCGTCGCATCCACGACAGGAAGACCATGAGAAGAAATAACGCAGCCACCGCCCTGAACCCCTCGCTGACCTTGCTGGAACCGTTCCGCGCAGCCATGGAGTTGACCTTTCTCCAGTTCACAGCGCCCCCCAAGGCGCTGCCCGGCGACGGGCATCCCGTGGTGATCTTCCCGGGCCTCGGGGCCGACGGCACGTCGGTGTCGATCCTGCGAGCCCACTGCCAGGACCTCGGCTACGAGGCGTTCGACTGGGGGCAGGGGTTCAACACCGGGCCGCGGGGCGAGCTCGGTGCCTGGCTCGAAGCGCTGGCGGATGAGGTTTCCCGGCAACTCGAGAAACACGATAAACCGGCGACGCTCATCGGCTGGAGCCTTGGCGGCCTGTACGCACGGGAGCTTGGCAAGCTGCTCGCCCCAAAGCTGCGGCAGGTGATCACGATCGCCACGCCGTTCAATGGCAGCGCAGACGACATCAGCGCGAGCTGGATATCCAGCCTTCTCGGCGGCGGTGCCGCCAGCATCGATCCGCTGTGGATCGAACGCCTGCGCATGCCGCCACCCATCCGCACGACGTCCATCTACAGCCGATCCGATGGCGTGGTCGCATGGGAAACCTGCCGCCACGACGAGGGCTCCAGGCTGGTCGAGGACATCGAGGTCGACGGCAGCCACATGGGCATGGGCTGGAACCGGGAGGTGCTGAACATCGTCGCCGACCGACTCGGCCAGCATGCCGGCCCTTGGCGCCCCTACGGCGGCCCGACCTGAACGCCCAAACCTCACCCGGTCGATGACGACCCTCAACCACTCGGCGCAAACCCATGAAAAAGACTGATCCCAAATCGGTGGCTGCCCTTACGCAGCCGCTCCCGGCACGCGACCCCGGTGCCGCCGACGCGTTGGCGGAACAAGCCTCCGCGGTCGAGGCCCTCGTCGCGTCGATGCCGTACAACGCCAGCAAGAGCAAGGAGTTCGGGCGGGACAACGCGATCGCGCCACCGGCCGGGCAGACGCTGGCGCCGACATCCGCCCTGGCATCGGCCAGCACCCTCAGCGAAGCCAATCTTTCGGCCAAGACCGGCGGCAGCGCAGCCTCGCTCGATCGGGCGCGCGTCGACTCCGCCGGAGAGGTGCTGACCACCAATCAGGGCGTCGCCGTCGGTGACAACCAGAATTCGCTGAAAGCCGGTCTGCGCGGGCCGAGCCTGCTGGAAGACTTCATCCTGCGCGAGAAGATCACCCACTTCGACCACGAGCGCATTCCGGAGCGCATCGTTCATGCGCGCGGATCGGCCGCCCACGGCTACTTCGAAGCCTACCAGCCGCTGACCGACCTCACCCGTGCGGCACCGTTTCAGGAGGCGGGCAAGATCACGCCGGTCTTCGTGCGCTTTTCCACCGTCGCCGGCGAACGGGGCTCGGTGGATACGGCGCGTGACGTGCGTGGCTTCGCGGTCAAGTTCTACACCGACGAGGGCAACTGGGATCTGGTGGGCAACAACATCCCGGTCTTCTTCATCCAGGATGCGATGAAGTTCCCGGACCTGATCCACGCCGTCAAACCCGAACCGCACAACGGCTTGCCGCAGGCGGCGTCGGCCCACGACACCTTCTGGGATTTTGCCTCGCTGATGCCGGAAACCACCCACACGCTGATGTGGGTGATGTCCGACCGTGGCATTCCGCGCAGCTATCGGATGATGCAGGGCTTCGGCGTGCACACCTTCCGGCTGGTCAATGCGGCGGGCGAGTCGCACTTCGTCAAGTTCCACTGGACGCCCAAGCTGGGCACCCATTCACTGGTCTGGGACGAGGCGGTCAAGATCGCCGGCGCCGATTCCGACTTCCATCGCCGCGACCTGTGGGGCGCCATCGAAGCCGGTGAGTACCCGGAATGGGAGCTCGGCCTGCAGATCTTCACCGAAGATGAGGCCGAAGCCTTCAGCTTCGACGTTCTTGACGCCACCAAGCTGATCCCCGAAGAACTGGTGCCGGTAACGCCGATCGGCCGCATGGTGCTCAACCGCAACCCGGACAACTTCTTTGCCGAAACCGAGCAGGTCGCCTTCTGTACCGCGCACGTGGTGCCGGGCATCGACTTCAGCAACGATCCGCTGCTGGCGGGCCGCATCCACTCCTATGTCGACACCCAGATCACCCGGCTGGGTGGGGCAAACTTCCACGAGATCCCGATCAACGCGCCGCTGGCGCCGGTCCACAACAACCAGCGCGATGGCCTGCACCGTCAGGCCATCCCCAGGGGCCGCGTTGCCTACGAGCCCAACTCGCTCGGCGGCGGCTGCCCGTTTCAGGCCGGTGCGGCCGGTTTCGTGTCTTTCCCGGAGCCGCTTGCCGGCGACAAACTGCGCGGCAAGCCGGAGAAGTTTGCCGACCACTACACCCAGGCCACCCTTTTCTATGAAAGTCAGACCGAGGTCGAAAAGGCGCACATCGTCGGCGCCTTCCGCTTCGAACTGAGCAAGCTCACCGTGCCGGCGATCCGGCAACGCATGCTGGCCTCGCTGGTGAACGTGTCCGCCGACATGGCCGCGAAAATCGCCGCAGGACTTGGCATGAACGTGCCCGAGGCGATGCCGCTGGCGCTGGCGAAATCCACCGCCCCCGAAGTCGTCACGTCGCCGGCATTGTCCCTGACGGCCTTGCCCGGCGACGGCGGTATCCGTACCCGCAAGGTGGCGATCCTGGCCGCCGATGGCGTGCACGGTGCTTCCATCGTCGCCGTTCGGGCTGCGCTGACCGCCGCCGGCGCCGTCGCGTGCATTGTCGCGCCCCGCCTTGGTCCGGTCAGAACCGCCGACGGCGAGTCGGTGGAGGCGACCGGTACGCTGGAAAATTCACCGCCGGTACTGTTCGACTCGCTCGTCCTGCCCGACGGAAGCGACGGGGTAGGGCTGCTGGCCGGATACGGGCAGACGCTGGAGTTCGTGACCAACCAGTATCGCCACGGCAAGACCATCCTGGCCGTCGGCGCCTCAAAGGCCATCCTCGACGAAGCGGGCATCTCAACCCAGCTGCCCTCGGGCGGTCCTGATCCCGGCGTTCTGCTGTCCAGCGTCGAGGCGATCGACAAGGGCACGGCAGCCTTCATCGCCGCTGCAGGCAAGCACCGGCACCCCGCACGCGAGACGGACCCTCCGCGGATCTGAACTGATCCCGATCATCACGCCGCGGCGATGTCTATCCGAATCGCCGCGGATTGCGTTGACGGCCCCGTTCGTCAAAAGACCCCGCCGCTCATCTTCGACCGGCGGGTGCGGGGTGTCGTGACTGCGTTTCCGGGCAAGCGGCGCCGGCGCCTGATCCGCTCGCGCGCGAGCAACTGGATGAAACTCTCCACCACGGCCTTTGCGCGCCAGAAAGCCATCGACCAGCCTACGCGCTGCTTGACGCGGCGAACACCGGCTTGCGTCAGGTCTGGTCCCCGCTGCCGGCAGGGGGCGACAGATACCTTCTTGCGCCCGCCGCCGAGCGCACCTACTGCGACGCTCAACAGAATCGGGTTCAGGCCAAGGTGAAACGCCGGTCGAACCCGGCCCTCCCAACGCAACTCCGGGTGGAGGGTTCGTCCAGGGCTGGCCCGCCTCGTCGCCACGGGGAACACGCCCGTGAAGTGAGCTGCAGCCGGGTGCCAGTCGGAGCGTGCGGGTGTTGGGATGCATGTGGCGGATTCGCTGCGGCCACCTCAGGTTTCATTTATCAGTCTCCACCAATGCCGCCTCCGGTGATGTGCAAACCCGTTGACTTTGATCAAACTAAACGTATGATTAAAACGTCTGTTTGATTTTGCTCCGTCAGCCATCTTTCGAGGCCACGCCCATGCGCGACGATTCCGCCAAGACTTCGCCCGATACCCGCAGCCGCATTCTCGATGCGGCCGAGGTGCTGTTCATGGAGCATGGCTTCGACGGAACGTCGATGCGCATGATCACCGGCAGCGCCGGAGTCAATCTGGCCGCGGTGAATTACCACTTCGGCACCAAGGAGCTGCTGATCCAGGGGGTCTTCCGCCGCCGGCTGACCGATCTCAACAACGCCCGTGTGGCGGTGCTGGATCGGATGGAGGCCGAGGCGGGCGGGGCGCCGCTCAAGCCGAGCCGCATCGTCGATGCCTTCTTCGGCACCGCGCTGCGGATGGCGGCCGATGTGGAGGGCGGCGGGCATACCTTCATGTGCCTGCTCGGCCGCACCTACACCGAGCCCAACGAGTTCGTGCGCAAGTTTCTGGCCGAGGAGTACGCCGAGTGCGTCGAGCGTTTCCTGTCGGCGCTGTACCGGGCGCTGCCCGAGGTGGAGCGCAAGGAGATCCTGTGGCGCTTCCATTTCATGATGGGCGCCATGTCCTACGCCATTGCCGGCACCGACGCGCTGCAACTTGTCACCGGCAAATTCGATGATGAACACCCGTCGCGCCTGGCGCCTCGGTTGATGAGTTTTCTGCTGGGCGGCCTGCGGGCGCCGCTGGCAGATTTTGGTTCGAACCCATAAAGAAACGGATGTGGGCCGCGAACGACGGCACCGCACGCGAGGAGACATCTCATGGCTTACTGGTTTCTGGTTTCCCTCCCTCCCCTGGTGGTCGCGCTCGCCTACGGGCGAGCGCCTTTTTTTGCCTGGTATGGGGTGGGGCTGGCGTGGATTGCGGCGCTCGGCTGGCTGGCCGCGTGGCCGGTGGCGCTGACTACCGGCGTGGTGGCCGCGGTAGCGGTGATCGGGGCGGTCTTCCTGCTGCCCGCCGTGCGGCGCGGTTTGGTGACGGCGCAGATCTTCAAGCCGTTCCGCAAGGCGCTGCCTTCGATGTCGCAGACCGAGAAGGACGCGCTGGAGGCCGGCACGGTGTGGTGGGAAGGCGAGCTGTTTGCCGGCAAGCCGGACTGGAACCGCCTGCTGGCCTTCCCCAAGCCCACGCTGACGCCCGAGGAGCAGCGCTTTCTCGACGTGGAAACCGATGAGCTGTGCCGCCTCACCAAAGACTGGGAATGCACCCAGCAGCAGGACATGCCGGCCGAAGTCTGGCGTTACATCAAGGAGAAGGGCTTCCTCGGGATGATCATTCCCAAGGAGTTCGGCGGCAAGGGCTTCTCGGCGTACGCCCACTCCCAGGTGGTGACCAAGCTGTCCACCCGCTCGTCGGCGCCGGCCGTGACGGTGATGGTGCCCAACTCCCTCGGCCCGGCCGAGCTGCTGCTGCACTACGGCACGCCGGAGCAGAAGCGCCACTACCTGCCGCGCCTCGCCAGCGGGCAGGACATCCCGGCCTTTGCGCTCACCAGCCCGTGGGCGGGTTCGGATGCGGCGTCGATCCCGGATTCGGGCGTGATCTGCCGCGACATCTACCAGGGGCGCGAGGTGCTGGGGATGCGCGTGAGCTTCGACAAGCGCTACATCACCCTCGCGCCGGTGTGCACGGTGTTCGGGCTGGCTTTCCGCCTGTACGACCCGATGCACCTGCTGGGCGATGAGGAAGACCTGGGCATCACCTGCGCGCTGGTGCCCCACGACCACCCGGGCGTGGATATCGGCCGGCGTCACTTCCCGCTCAACGCGGTGTGGATGAACGGCCCGATCCGCGGCAAGGACGTGTTCATGCCCCTGGAGTTCATCATCGGCGGCCCCAAGATGGCGGGGCAGGGCTGGCGGATGCTGATGGAGTGCCTGGCTGCCGGGCGTTCGATCTCGCTGCCGGGCTCCAACACCGGCATGCTCAAGATGACTGCCCGCGCGGTGGGCGCCTATGCCCGCGTGCGCTACCAGTTCAAGACGGCGGTGGGCAAGTTCGAGGGCGTGGAAGAAGCGCTCACCCGCATCGGCGCCAACGCCTACCTGTGCGACGCCGCGCGGGTGATGACCGCCGGCGCCATCGACCTGGGCGAGAAGCCGTCCGTCGTGTCGGCCATCGTCAAGTACCACGTCACCGAGCGCGCACGGCAATCGGTGAATGACGGCATGGACGTGATCGGCGGCAAGGGCATCTGCCTGGGCCCGCAGAACTTCCTCGGCCGCGCCTACCAGCAGGTGCCGGTGGGCATCACCGTGGAAGGCGCCAACATCCTCACCCGCAGCCTGATCCTCTTCGGCCAGGGCGCGATCCGCTGCCACCCCTATGTGCTGAAGGAAATGGACGCCGCCCGCAGCGGCGATCTGGCCGCCTTCGACGACGCCTTCTGGGGCCACATCGGCTACACCATCAACAACGCCGGCCGGGCGCTGGTGATGGGCATGACAGGCTCGCACTTCGTGTCGGTGCCGGACGGCATCGCGCCGGAGGTGCGCCGTTACTACCAGCAGCTCACCCGCTTCTCTGCCGCCTTCGCCTTCATCGCCGACATCTCAATGGGCACCCTGGGCGGCGCGCTCAAGCGCAAGGAAAAGCTCTCGGCGCGGCTGGGCGACATCCTCTCGCTGATGTACCTGGCGTCCGCCACCCTCAAGCGCTTCGAGGACGAAGGCCGCCAGAGCGCCGATCTGCCGCTGCTCCACTGGGCGATCTGGGACTGCATGTTCAAGATCCAGAACGCCTTCGAGGGCGTGATTGCCAACTTCCCCAACCGCTTCTTTGCGCTGTTGCTGCGTCGGGTGGTGGTCTTCCCCCTCGGCCGGCCCTACGTGGTGCCGTCCGACAAGCTGGGCCATGAAGTGGCGACCCTGCTCATCAACCCGTCCGCAACCCGCGACCGGCTCACCTCCGACGTGCATCTGCCCACCGATCTGGAGGAGCCCGTCGGTGCGCTCGAGGCCGCGCTGCTGGCGACCCTCGCCGCCGAGCCGATCGAGGCCAAGGTCCGCCAGGCGATCAAGCGCGGCGAGTTCAAGCCCGGCCTGCTGGTGAATGGCGGCGTCGATGCGCTGTACGACGCGGCCTTCACCGCCGGCATCATCAGCGGCGAGGAGCATCGCCTGATCCACCGCCGCGGCGAGCTGCGCGACAAGGTGATCCGGGTGGATGACTTCCCCTACGACTTCGGCCTGCGCGACGCGCTCGCCGACATGACCGAACAGCAGAAGCAGGCCGCCTGAGCTCCGCCATGAACCAGCCGATCTACATCATCGACGGGGCGCGCACCCCATTCCTGAAGGCCCGCAACGCGCCTGGGCCGTTTGCGGCGTCGGATCTGGCCACGGCCGCCGGCAGCGCGCTGCTCGCCCGCCAGCGCTTTGCGCCGGACCAACTGGACGAGGTGATCCTCGGCTGCGCCGCGCCGTCGCCCGACGAGGTGAACATCGGCCGCGTGGTGGCCCTGCGCATGGGCTGCGGCATCGACGTGCCGGGCTGGACGGTGATGCGCAACTGCGCGTCGGGCATGCAGGCCATCGATTCGGCCATCGCCAACATCGAGCGGGGGCGCTCGCAGCTGGTGCTGGCGGGCGGTGTGGATGCGCTCTCGCGGGCGCCGCTGCTGTATTCCGACCCGATGGTGCGCTGGTTCGCCGGCTGGATGGGCGCCCGTAGCCTGGGCGAGAAGCTGGCGATGATCCGGCGTTTCAAGCTCGGCTACCTGGCGCCGGTGATCGGCATCATGAAGGGCCTCACCGACCCCATCGTTGGCCAGCTGATGGGCCAGACCGCCGAGAACCTGGCCTTCGAGTTCGGCATCACCCGCGACGACATGGACGCCTTTGCGGTCGAGAGCCACCGCCGCGTAGCCGCCGCCCAGGACGCCGGGCATTTTGGTGAGATCGTGCCGCTCATCGACAAGGACGGCACGGTGTACGGCGCCGACGACGGCCTGCGCCGGGACGCCTCGATGGCCGGCCTCGCCAAGCTCAAGCCCTTCTTCGACAAGAAATACGGCCGCGTCACGCCCGCCAACAGCTCGCAGATCACCGACGGCGCGGCGTGGCTGATCCTCGCCTCTGAAGACGCCGTGCAGCGCCACGGGCTCGAACCCATCGGCCGCATCGTCGACACCGAATGGGCCGGGCTGGAGCCCGAGCGCATGGGCCTCGGCCCGGTGCATGCGGCCTCGCCGATCCTCGTGCGCAACGGCCTCGGGCGCGACGACATCGACCTGTGGGAGATCAACGAAGCCTTTGCCGCCCAGGTGATCGCCTGCCTGCGGGCGTGGCAGAACGACGACTACTGCCGTACGCGCCTGGGCCTGCCCGGCGCGCTGGGCGCCATCGACCCGGCGAAGCTCAACGTGGATGGCGGCGCCGTGGCGCTGGGCCATCCGGTGGGGGCGAGCGGGGCGCGCATCGTGCTGCACCTGCTCCACGCCCTGCGGCGCACGGGCGGCAAGCGGGGGATCGCCAGTATCTGCATCGGCGGCGGTCTGGGTGGCGCAATGCTGGTGGAGGCCCTGTGATGAACCTGACGCACTGGAAACTGGAACGGGACGCCGACGGCATCGCCTGGGCGACCCTCGACGTGGCCGACTCGACCACCAACACCCTCGGCTTTGCGGTGATGACCGAGCTGGGGCAGCTCCTCGACGAGCTCGACCGCCAGCCGCCCACCGCGCTGGTGATCCGCTCGGGCAAGGCCGCGGGCTTCATCGCCGGCGCCAACATCGAGGAATTCACCGCCATCGACTCCGCCGCCGCAGCGCGGGTGCTGGTGGAGCGGGGCTGGAACCTCTTCAACCGCCTGGCCGCCGTGGCTTACCCCACGCTGGCGCTGGTGCGCGGGCATTGCATGGGCGGCGGCTTCGAGCTGGCGCTAGCCTGCCGCTACCGCATCGCGGTGGACGAGCCCGGCACCCGCATGGCGCTGCCCGAAGTGATGCTGGGCATCTACCCGGCCTGGGGAGGCATGCTGCGCCTGCCGCTGCTGATCGGCCCGGCTGCCGCGCTGGATCTGATGCTCACCGGCAAGGGTGTGGATGCCCGCAAGGCGAAGCGCCTGGGCCTGGCCGACGAGGCCGTGCCCGCCCGGGTGATGGACAACGCCGCGCGGATGCTGGTGCTTTCCGGCCGCGAGCCGCGCCGGCTGCCCTTCATGCAGAAGCTGATGAACGGCCCGCTGTCCGGCATCGTGGCCGGCAAGGCGCGCAAGCAGGTGGCCACCAAGGCGCGCCCGGAGCACTACCCGGCGCCCTACGCGATCATCGACATCTGGGCCAATCACGGCGGCAACGCGCTGGCGGTGCCGGCCAACTCGGCCTCGTCGCTGGAGGCGATCTTCCGCTCGCCCACGGCGAAGAACCTGATCCGTGTTTTCTTCTTGCAGGAGCGCATGAAGGGCTTCGGCAAGGGCTCGGACTTTGAGCCCAGGCGCGTCCACGTGGTGGGCGCCGGCGTGATGGGCGGCGACATCGCCACCGAATGCGCGCTCCGCGGGATGATCGTGACGCTGCAGGATCAGTCCGTCGAACGCATCGCCCCGGCCATCGCCCGGGCCGGCAAGCGCATCGAGCGCAAGTTCCGCGGCAAGCCCCGGGAGGCGCGCTTTGCGCTGGATCGCCTGATCCCCGACCCGGCAGGCGCCGGCGTGGCCCAGGCCGATCTCATCATCGAGGCGATCTTCGAGAACCTCGACGCGAAGCGCGCGCTCTTCGTCGACATCGAGAGGCGTGCCCGGCCCGATGCGGTGCTGGCGTCCAACACATCGAGCCTGCGCATCGCCGATATCGCCACCGCGCTGACCGACCCGAGCCGGCTGGTGGGCATCCACTTCTTCAACCCGGTGGCGGTGCTGCCGCTCGTCGAGGTGGTGAAGAGCGCGGTGTCGGCCGACGAACCCTATCGTCGTGCGGCAGCCTTCGTGCGCAAGCTCGACAAGCTGCCGTTGCCGGTGCAGGACGAACCGGGCTTCCTGGTCAACGCAGTGCTCGGGCCCTACATGTATGAGGCGCTGCGCTGTGTGGACGAGGGCATCGCGCCCGAAACCATCGACGCCGCGCTGGTGGCCTACGGCATGCCGATGGGGCCGGTGGAGCTGATGGACACCGTCGGCCTCGACATTGCGGTGGCGGCCGGCAAGACGCTGGCTGGCGCGGATGCGGTGCTGCCGAGGGCGCTGGCCGATCGCGTGGCCGCCGGCCAGCTCGGCAAGAAGAGCGGGCAGGGCTTTTACGCGTGGGTCGATGGCAAGGCTAAGAAGGCCGCCGCGGGTGCTCCGCCGGCCGGGCTCGCCGAGCGGATCGCCGCCCCGCTGCTGGCTGCGGCCCATCGCTGCGTTGAAAATGGCGTGGTCGAGGATGCCGATCTGGCCGACGCCGGCGTTATATTCGGGACCGGCTTTCCGCCTTTTACCGGCGGGCCGATGAATCTGTCCCGCGCCGGCACGGCCGGCTGAACCAATCCGAGGAGCCACCCCATGTGCAATCAACCCACCCAGCTTCCGCCAGACCAGATGCCGGTCCTGCGCGTGATGCCGATGCCGGCCGATCTCAATCCGTCGGGCGACGTGTTTGGCGGCTGGATCATGGCCCAGGTGGACATCGCCGGCGCCGTGCCTGCGATCAAGCGGGCCCGCGGCCGGGTGGCCACCATCGCGGTCAATTCCTTCCTGTTCAAGCAGCCGGTGTCGGTGGGCGACATCGTTAGCTTCTACGCCGAGATCATCAAGGTCGGGCGGAGCTCGATCACCGTCGATGTGGCGGTGTACGCCGAGCGCAACCCGGAGCACCCCATCGTCGTGAAGGTGACCGAAGCCGTGCTCACCTACGTGGCAGTGGACAAGAACGGCCAGAAGCGGGAAATTCCGCCTGAAACGAACGTCTGACCCAGCACTGACATCACCCTTGCCGCGAATCCCCAGCGGATTCGCCCAACCAGAAACGCCCGGGACGTCGCGCAGCCCGAGGCTTGCACACAACGACAGCGCCCACGTGAGGAGACACCATGAAGATGAAAACCATCGCCCGCCTGATCCCCCTGGTTGCCGCCGGTCTTGCCAGTGGCCAGGCAGCCGCCGCCGGCTTCCAGCTGCTCGAGCAGAACGCCAGCGGTATCGGCAATTCGTATGCGGGCTCGGCGGCCGTGGCCGAGAACGCCAGCACGATCTTCTTCAACCCGGCCGGCATGACCCAGCTGAAGGATCGCGAGATTTCGGTCGGCATGTCGGCCGTGCGCCCGACCTTCAAGTTCAGTGACAGAGGGTCGTCGAGCCTTGGCGCGTTCGCTTCGGCAGGTGAGGGCAACGATGCCGGCAGCTGGGCCTTCATCCCCAACGCCTACATGTCGTGGGCGCTGACCAAGAACCTCTACGCCGGCCTCGGCATCGGCGCGCCGTTCGGGCAGGTCACCGAGTACAACGATCCCTGGGTGGGGGCGGCGCAGGCGATCAAGTTCGACATCAAGACGATGAACCTCAATCCCAGCCTGGCTTACCGGATCAACGACAAGATCTCGGTGGGTGGCGGCCTCAACTACCAGAAGATGAAGGTGGAGTACATCCGTCGGGCGGCTGTGGGCCCCGTCACGCCCCTGAACGTCGCGGGAACCTCCGCCACTCTGTCGGCCGACAACGATGCCTGGGGCTGGAACGTGGGCGCCCTGTTCACCCTCAGCCCGACGACCAAGGTCGGCGTGTCCTACCGTTCGTCGATCAAGCACGACCTGAAGGGTGACCTGTCCTTTAGCGGCCCTGCGGCTGGTCGTATTCCGACATTGACGACGGGTGCTGCGGCAGCTGATGTCGAGCTGCCCGAAACCTTCATCCTGAGCGTGGCGCAGACTCTCAACGACAAGTGGGAAATGCTTGGTGACGTGTCCTGGACTGGTTGGAGCAGTATTCCGACGGTGGACATTATGCGTGTTGGTGCCACGACTCCAGCCCAGACTCTCGACACCAAGTTCCGCGACACCTGGCGCTTCGCCCTCGGCGCCAACTACCGCCTCACCGAGCAGGTCAAGCTGAAGTTCGGCGTGGCCTACGACCAGACCCCGGTGCAGAGCGACCAGCATCGCCTGGTCTCCCTGCCCGACAGCAACCGCACCTGGCTCTCGACCGGCGCCCAGATCAAGGTTGCGAAGGATTCGCTGGTCGATCTGGGTGCGGCCTACCTGCGCGTGGGCGAATCCCACATCGACAACGACCAGAGCGGCGCCCTCGGTCGTGGCCGCGTGACCGGTGTGTACGACGCCCGCGTGTGGATTCTCGGCGCCCAGTACTCGATGGCCTTCTGATCTGCCGTACCAACCCGGCGCCGGTATCTCCGGCGCCGGTCTTCATCTGGCCCCTTCATGCCGCGCATTGACTCCGCCCCCGACGCCAAGACCCGCATCCTCGACGCCGCCGAGCGGCTGTTCATGGAAAACGGCTACGCCGCCACCTCGATCCGCATGATCACCGGCGCCGCCGGGGTGCCCGTGGCGCTGGTCAATTACCACTTCGGCACCAAACAGGGGCTGATGGAGGCGGTGTACCAGCGGGCTCTGGGCAGCCGTGGCGGAAGCCGGGTGACCTATCTCGACAAGCTCGAACTGGACGCCGCCGGCAAGCCCATCGCCGTCGATGTGCTGGTGGATGCCTTCCTGTCGTCGGCGCTACGCCTCACCCGCAAGGACAGCATCTCGGGCGAGGTCTTCAAGCAACTGATCGGCCGCGCGTTCTACGAGCCCGGCCCAGGCACCGAGGCCTTCTTTCCGGCTGAATACCGGGAGGCGGTGGATCGCTATCGCCAGGCCTTCATGCGCACGCTGCCCCACCTCTCCCAGGACGACGTGGTGTGGCGCATGTACTTCTTCGTCGGCATCGTCGCCTACGCGATGGCCGGAAAGGATGTGATGCGGATGACCGAAACCTATTCCCTCGCCGATGCCGGTAATCCTGAAGGCATCATGGCCCGCCTGCGACCCTTTGTGGTGGCGGGTTTTCTTGCCCCGGAAGGCTCGCTGCCGACCGCCGTCGGCATCTGACTTTTTTTCTGACTGTTGCATCTAAATTCATGATTGCGCTAAGATTTGAACAGTTGTTCAAATAATTCGCGGGATTCCTGAACCATAAAGCCGGCTCACCCATGGGCCGCATCTGAAGGAGGAGCAAGTGAGCAGACTCATCATTCGCAAGGTGGCCGTGCTGGGTGCCGGCGTCATGGGGGCGCAGATTGCCGCCCACTGCGCCAACGCCAGCGTGCCGGTCATCCTTTTCGACCTGCCGAAGGACGGCGACCCGAACGCCATCGCCAAGAAGGCCGTGGACGGGCTCAAGAAGCTCGATCCGGCGCCCCTCGCCACCCGCGACCGGGCCCAGTTCATCGACGTGGCCAACTACGGTTCGGATCTGGAAAAGCTGCGCGACTGCGACCTCATCATCGAGGCCATCGCCGAGAAGATGGAATGGAAGCTCGACCTCTACGCCAAGGTCGCCCCGTTCATCCGCCCGGACGCGATCTTCGCCTCCAACACCTCGGGCCTGTCGATCAACGCCCTGGCCGAGGGCATGCCGGAAGCCGCCCGCAGCCGCTTCTGCGGCATCCACTTCTTCAACCCGCCGCGCTACATGGCGCTGGTCGAGCTGATCGCCACCCGCGGCACCGACGCCGCCACCCTCGATGCCCTCGAAGCCTGGCTGACCACCCGCCTGGGCAAGAGCATCGTCCGCGCCAAGGACACCCCCAACTTCGTCGCCAACCGCGTGGGCGTGTTCTCGATCCTGGCGGTGATGCACCACACCGCGCGCATGGGCCTCGGGTTCGACGAAGTGGACGCCCTCACCGGCCCGCTCATCGGCCGCCCCAGGAGCGCCACCTACCGCACCGCCGACGTGGTGGGCCTGGACACCATGGCCCACGTCATCGGCACCATGGACGCCACCCTCGCCGACGACCCGTGGCACGCCTACTTCAAGTCGCCCGAGTGGCTCGCCGGCCTGATCGCCAAGGGCGCCCTGGGCCAGAAGACCAAGGGCGGCATCTTCCGCAAGGAAGGCAAGGTCATCAACGTGATCGATCTGGCCTCGGGCGCCTACCGCCCCAGCGCCGGTGAGGTTGCGCCGGAAGTGCTGGCCATCCTCAAGAACCGTAACCCGGCCGAGCGCTTCGCCCAGCTGCGCGCAAGCGCCCACCCGCAGGCCCAGTTCCTGTGGGCGATCTTCCGCGACGTGTTCCACTACTGCGCCTGCCAGCTTGGCGCCATCGCCGACAACGCCCGCGACGTGGATTTCGCCATGCGCTGGGGCTTCGGCTGGCAGCAGGGCCCGTTCGAGACCTGGCAGGCCGCCGGCTGGCAGACCATCGCCAACGCCATCAAGGCCGACATCGAGGCCGGTGTGGCGATGACCAATGCGCCGCTGCCCGCCTGGGTGTTCGACGGCCGCACCGGCGTGCACACGCCGGACGGCTCATGGAGCGCCACCGACGCCGCCCTCAAGCCCCGTTCGACCCTGCCGGTGTATCAGCGCCAGCTCTTCCCCGAGCGCGTGCTCGGCGAGGCCGCGCCGGATGCCGGGGTCACCCTGTGGGAAAACGAAGGCGTGCGCCTGTGGAATCTCCCGGCCAAGGACGCCCGCATCGGCATCATCTCCTTCAAGTCGAAGATGCACGCCGTGGGCGACGAGGTGCTGGACGGTGTGCTCGAAGCCATCGCCCGCGCCGAGCGCGACCTGGACGGCTTGGTGATCTGGCACGAGGCGCCGTTTGCCGTCGGCGCCAACCTGGCGCAGGTGGTCGAAGCCTGCAAGGCCGGCCAGTTCGACCGTCTCGAAAAGACTGTCGCCAAGTTCCAGCAGGCCTCGATGGCCCTCAAGCATTCCGCGGTGCCCACCGTGGCGGCCGTGCAGGGCATGGCGCTGGGCGGTGGCTGTGAGTTCGTGATGCACGCCACCCACCGGGTGCTGGCGCTGGAGAGCTACGTGGGCCTCGTCGAGGCCGGCGTCGGCCTGATCCCCGCGGGCGGCGGCTGCAAGGAGTTCGCGCTGCGGGCGGCCGGTCTCGCCAGCCGGGCGGCGGGCGGCGACGTGTTCCCCTTCATCCAGAACATGTTCCAGACCATCGCCATGGCCAACGTCTCCAAGAGCGCCCTGCAGGCGGTGGAGCTGGGCTTCGCGAAGGAATCCGACGACATCCTCTTCAACGCCAACGAGCTGCTCCACGTGGCCCTGGCCCGCGCCCGGGCGATCGCCGAATCCGGCTACCAGCCGCCGCTGATCCAGCGCGCCGTGCAGGTGGCTGGCCGTAACGGCATCGCCACCTGCGAAATGATGCTCATCAACATGAAGGAGGGCGGCTTCATCTCCGCCTGGGACTACCGCGTCGCCCGTGCGGCCGCCACCGCCCTGTGCGGCGGCGAGGTGGAAACCAACGCGAAGGTGTCGGAGCAATGGATCCTGGACGTGGAGCGCGCGCTCTTCGTGGATCTGCTCAAGACCGAAAAGACCCAGCAGCGCATCGTGCACATGCTGGAAACCGGCAAGCCGCTGCGCAACTGATTGTGATGCGGTGAGGAGATAGGAGGAAGGAGTAAGGAGGCCCTGTTCCGGCTTTGTACGCTGCGATCGTCAGCGCAACCGGGTTGGCATCGGTCTCCTCACTCCTCACGCCTTACTCCTCACTGCCCCTAAGGAGAATTCGATGAAACAGATCCAGGAAGCCTACATCGTTGCCGCCACCCGCACGCCGGTGGCCAAGCGCAACGGGATGTTCCGCAACGTCCGCCCGGACGACATGCTGGCTCACGTGCTGTCGGCGGTGGTCGCCAAGGTGCCGGGGCTCGACGCCACCGAGATCGGCGATGTGGTGGTCGGCTGCGCCATGCCGGAAGCCGAGCAGGGCATGAACGTGGCGCGCATCGGCGTGCTGCTCGCCGGCCTGCCCAACACCGTGCCGGGCATCACCATCAACCGCTTCTGCTCGTCCGGCCTGCAGGCCGTGGCCGACGCCGCTGCGCGCATCCGCCTGGGCGAAGCCGACGTGATGATCGCCGCCGGCACCGAGAGCATGACCGTGATGCCCCAGATCATGGGCAACAAGATCTCCCTCAACCCGGCCATCTTCGCCAAGGACGAAAACCTCGGCATCGCCTTCGGCATGGGTCTCACCGCCGAGAAGGTCGCCCAGCAGTGGGGCATCGACCGTGCCGCCCAGGATGCCTTCGCGGTTCAGTCCAACCAGCGCGCTGCCGCGGCCATCGCCGCCGGTGCCTTCCGTGACGAGATCACGCCCTACACCGTGCGCACCCACGTGCCGGGCGAGGGCGGCACCGTCCGCGTCACCGAGCGCATCTGCGACACCGACGAAGGCCCGCGGGGCGACGCCACCGTCGAGAGCCTCGGCAAGCTCAAGCCGGTGTTCGCGGCGCGTGGTTCGGTGACGGCCGGCAACAGCTCCCAGATGTCCGACGGCGCCGGTGCGGTGCTGCTGATGTCCGAGGCTGCGGTGAAGCGTTACGGCGTCAAGCCCATCGCGCGCTTCTGCAGCTACTCGGTGGCCGGTGTGCCGCCGGAGATCATGGGCATCGGTCCGGTCGAGGCGATCCCCCGCGCCCTCAAGGCGGCCGGCATCCAGCAATCCGATCTCGACTGGATCGAGCTGAACGAAGCCTTCGCGGCCCAGGCCCTGGCGGTGATGAAGCAGCTCGACATGGATCAGTCCAGGATCAACCCCCAGGGCGGCGCCATCGCCCTCGGCCACCCGCTGGGCGCCACCGGGGTGATCCGTGCTGCCACGCTGATGAGCGCCTTCCAGCGCACCTCGGCCCGCTACGGCATGATCTCCATGTGCATCGGCACCGGCATGGGCGCCGCCGGCATCTTCGAGAAGGTGTGACCCGCCTCGTCCCCGGCCGTGGGATCGCGGCCGGGGCGTCTGTTTTCAGATGACCTCGCTTCCCGCAGACCGGGCCGACCCGCGCCCGTCCCTGCTGATCCAGACCAAGCTACGCCCGCCGGCCCCGTCGGCGGGCGTGCTGCTTCGTCCACGCCTGGTGGATGCCCTCTGCGCGCCCGGTCAGCCGCCGGTGCTGCGGGTGTGCGCCTCGCCCGGCGCCGGCAAGACGACCCTGCTCGCCCAGCTGCGCGAGCGCCTCGGAGGCCTGGGCTGGCTGGTGGGCTGGCTCAGCCTCGACCGGGAGGATGACGATTCCGGACTGTTTTTCCCTTATCTCGTTGCGGCCCTGGGGGGCGAAGACGGTGTGGCCCGCGAGGCTGCCCGGCTGCTCGCGCGGGATGCGCTGGCCTCGCCCCGCGCGGTGCTGGCGGCCCTCATCAACGGGCTGGCCCGCTCGCCGGTGCCGGTGGCGCTGATCCTCGACGACGCCGACGCGCTCACCACGCCGCCGCTCCTCGCCGCCCTGCAGACCCTCGTCCGCTACGCGCCGCCGGCCTTCCGGCTGATCCTCGCCGGGCGTGGCGCGCCGGCCTTGCCCTTCGCCACCCTGGCGGCGCGGGGGCAACTGGTCAGCATCGGCGAGCCCGAGCTGCGCTTCGCCGCCGACGAGGCGCGGCACTACTTTGAAGGCTTTGGCGGGCCGCTGGCCGAATCCGCTGTGGCCGACACCGTGTGGCGCACCACCGAGGGCTGGGCCGCCGGCATGTATCTGGTTGCCTTGTCGGTGCGCGGCGCCGACGACGCCGACGCGCTGATGGCCGGCATCCGCCGCCGGGCGGGGGAGGGCGTCGGGGCGTATCTCGCCGAGAACGTCCTCGCCGGGCTCGACCCGGCCCGGGTGGATTTCCTCCTCGCCGCCGGCCCGCTCGACCGCTTCTGCCCGGACCTGTGCGCCGCGGTGAGCGGCCAGCCCGATGCCCGCCGCCAGTTGGACGAGCTCGCCGGCCAGAACCTCTTCGTGAAGCGCCTGGACGACGGCTGGTTCCGCTTCCACGCGTTGTTTGCCGATTACCTGAAAGCCCGCCTCGGGCGGGACGATCCGGTGCGCCTGCGCCACATCCAGCTTGCCGCCGCCCGCTGGTGCGCCGACGCCGGGCTGTGGCAGGAGGCGGTGCGCTACGCCCTGGCCGGCGGTGACGCGCCCCGCGCCGCCGCCTGGGCCGAGGCCTGCGCGATGGGGCTGGTGCAGGCCGGCGACATCCGCACCGTCACCGGCTGGCTGGCCCTGCTGCCGCCGGCGCTGGTGGCCGGCAGCCTGCGCCTGCGGCTGGCCCACGCCTGGGCGCTGGCCTTCGGGCTGCGGCTGGGCGAGGCCCGCGACACCCTGAGCGGCATCGAGGCCGACGTGGCCAGCGGACGCCTGCCGGCCCAGGCCGAGCCGGGCGAGGTGGCCGCGGTGAAGGGCCTGATCGCGGGCCTGTCCGACGAGAGCGAGGCCGCGATGGCCTTCGGCCGGCAGGCGCTCGACGCCGTTGCCCGGGCCGATTCGTGGGTCGCCCAGATGGCTCGCAGCGTGATCCTGTTCGGGCTGCACACGGCGTCGCGCTTCGACGAGGCGACCGATCTGGCGGCCCGCTCGGCGCCGTTGGAGGCGGGCGGCTGCCCGCTCTTTGGCATGGTGTATCGGCTCAGCATGTCCGGGCTGGGCCACGGCATCGCCGGCCGGCTGGGCGAGGCGGCAGCGCTGCTGCGGGAAGCCCTGGCCCGGGCGGTGGCCGAATCCGGTCCTCAGTCGGCGGTGGCCGCGCTGCCCGTCGGCTATCTGGCCGAAATCCTCTACGAGCGGGGCGATCTGCAGGCGCTGGCCGACGTGATGGGCGGCCGTGCCGAGGTGGTGGCCGAGACCTGCCCGCTGGGCTCCTGTGCCCGCTACGCGGTGAGCGCGGCCCGGCTGGCCCTGCTGCGCGGCGACCGGGCCGCCGCGCTGGCCCGGCTCGACGCCGCCGACCAGCTGGGCGAGGCCCGCCGCTGGCTGCGCATGCGGGCGCTGATGCTGGCCGAAGCGGCGCGCATCCTGTGGCGGGGTGGCGACGTTGACGCGCTGCGCCAGCGAGTCGATGCGCTGTGTCCGCTGATGCCGGCCCGGCCACCGCGGCAGGTAAGCAGCCTGATGGAAACCTGGCTTGCCTGGCGCGAGGCGCTGGCAGTGCTGGCCCTGGCGGAGGGGCGCGCTGCCGACGCGGTGACGGCGCTCGACGCGCTGGTGACGGCCTCCGCCGAGGCGGGCTTTCACTACCGGGCCCTGCAGCGGCGCATCCTGCTGGCCGAAGCCCAGGCGCTGGCCGGCCAGCGCCCCCGGGCGGTGGCGGGGTTGGCGGCGCTGCTGCCCCTCGCCGACCAAGCCGGGATGGTGCGCAGCCTGCTCGATGCCGGCTCACTCGTCGAGGCGCTGCTGGCCGAGGCCCGGGCCGGGACCGGCGCCGAGCCGCCCGAAAGGCTGTCGGCCCGGGAGCGCGACATCCTGCAGCTCGTCACCCAGGGCCTGTCCAACAAGGCCATCGCCCGCGCCGCCCAGGTGACGCCCGAAACGGTGAAGTGGCACCTCAGCAACATCTACGCAAAGCTCGGCGCGCGCAGCCGGACCGAGGCCATCCTGCGCGCCGGGCAGGCCGGCCTGCTGCGTCCGCCGGCGGGCTGACGCCCCCGCCAGCCCCCCTTTCGGGGGGGCGATTTCACCCCGCCCTCCGGCTAAGCTGCCGACGCTTCCGTCAGACCATAACAGCCCGAGGAGACAATCGTGCAAACCGATATCCGTGCCGCCGGAGACGCCGCCGCGTCCGCCGACCAGCCCTACGCCTACCCGCTGCTCATCAAGCAGCTCCTGCACACGCCGCTGGCCCACGCGCCCGATCAGGAGATCGTCTATCGCGACGTGTGCCGCCACACCTATCGCGATCTCGGTGCCCGCATCGGCCGCCTGGGCAGCGCCCTCAGCCGGCTCGGCGTGGGCTTTGGCGACACCGTGGCGGTGGCCGACTGGGATTCCCACCGCTACCTCGAGAGCTACTTCGCGATCCCGATGCTGGGCGCCGTGCTGATGACCGTGAACGTGCGCCTGTCGCCCGAGCAGATCGCCTACACCATCGACCACTGCGGCGCCGAGACGCTGCTCATCAACACCGAATTCCTGCCCATCCTCGACGGCATCCGCGACCGCCTGCCCAAGCTCAAGCGCATCGTGCTGCTCTCCGACGAGCCCTGCGACCCGGCCGCCGTTGGCGCCGTGGGCGAGTACGAAGCCCTGCTGGCCGCCGCCGATTCGCAGCACGCGTTTCCGGATTTCGACGAGAACACCCGCGCCACCACCTTCTACACCACCGGCACCACCGGGCTGCCGAAGGGCGTGTTCTTCAGCCATCGCCAGTTGGTCCTCCACACCCTCGGCACCCTCGGCGGGCTGGCCGGCGCGGTGTCGGGCCAGCGTTTCCATCGGGGCGACGTGTACATGCCGATCACCCCGATGTTCCACGTCCACGCCTGGGGCCTGCCCTACGTGGCGACCATGCTGGGCGTGAAGCAGGTCTACCCGGGCCGCTACGTGCCCGACATGCTGCTGCAGCTGCGCCGCACCGAAGGCGTGACCTTCTCCCACTGCGTGCCCACCATCCTGCAGATGCTCCTGCTGGCGCCGGCCGCGAAGGAGATGGACCTGTCGGGCTGGAAGATGGTGATCGGCGGCTCGGCCTTCACCGTGGGCCTCGCGACCCAGGCCGTGGCGCGGGGGATGGACGTGTTCACCGGCTACGGCATGTCCGAAACCTGCCCGATCCTGACCCTCGCCCAGCTCAAGCCCGCCGACCTGGAACTGCCGCCCGAGCAGACCGTGCCGAACCGCTGCCGTACCGGTCTGCCGATTCCGCTTGTGAACCTGCGCATCGTCGACGGTAACCTGGACGACGTGGCCCATGACGACCAGGCCCAGGGCGAGGTGGTCGTGCGCGCCCCGTGGCTCACCCAGGGCTACCTGAAGGACGCCGACGCCACCGCCCACCTGTGGCGCGGCGGCTGGCTGCACACCCAGGACATCGGCCGCATCGCGCCGAGCGGTTCGCTGCAGATCACCGACCGCATCAAGGACGTCATCAAGTCGGGCGGCGAGTGGATCTCGTCGCTGGAGATCGAGACCCTGATCTCCCAGCACCCGGCGGTGGCCGAGGTGGCGGTGCTGGGCGTGCCCGACGCCCGCTGGGGCGAGCGCCCGCTGCCGGTGGTGGTGCCCAAGGCCGGCGCCGAAGGTCTGACGGCGGACGACATCATCGCTCACCTGCGTACCTTTGCCGACGCAGGGCGGATTTCCCGCTTCGCCGTGCCGGATCAGGTGCGCTTTGCCGACAGCCTCGAGAAGACCAGCGTCGGCAAGATCAACAAGCGCCAGATGCGCGAGCGCTACGCCGCTGGCTGAGCGGATGCAGGCCTGGGCGGCTTTCGTCGTCCGGGCTCAGGGGGCAGAATGGCGCTTGTCGAACCATGAACCTCAGGAACCGCTTTCCATGACTTCTCCCATCCTGCTCGATGTGGCCAACGGCGTCGCGACGCTGACCCTCAACCGGCCGAAGGCGCTCAATGCGTTGTCCTTCGACATGATGCACGCCCTGTCCGACGTGACCGCCCAGCTCGCCCATCGGGACGACCTGCGGGTGGTGGTGATCCAGGGCGCCGGCGACCACTTCATGGCCGGGGGCGATCTCAAGGATTTTGCCGGCCAGCTGCATCTGTCGCCGGAGAGCCGGATCGCCAGCTTCCGGGCGACCATCGAGCAGCACATCAACCGCAGCGTCGAAACCCTGGCCGAGCTGCGCGTGCCGGTGATCGGTCGCGTGCATGGGGCCTGCGCCGGCTTCGGGCTGTCGCTGGCGCTGGGCTGTGACATGGTGGTGGCGGCCGACAACGCGTACTTCACCACCGCCTACGCCAGCATCGCGCTGTCGGGCGACGGCGGGGTGTCGTGGTTCCTGCCGCGCATCGTCGGGCGTCACAAGGCCTTCGAGCTGCTGCTGCTGGCCGACCGCTTCGACGCCACCGAGGCCCAGCGCCTTGGCGTCGCCAACAAGGTCGTGCCGCTGGCCGAACTGGACGACGCGGTGGGCGCGCTGGTGCGTCGCATCCTCAGCGGCCCGCGCGAAACCTATGCCGAGATGAAGCGCCTGCTCAACCAGTCGCCCGACCAGAGCCTCGACACCCAGCTCCAGCTTGAAGCCGAAGCCTTTGCCCGGTGTTCGGCCCGGGGCGACTTCGACGAGGGCATCAACGCCTTCCTGGGCAAGCGCAAGGCCCGCTTCAACGGCTGAGGCGCGTCAGCCGCGCGGCCGGAACTCGCCGCACCAGGCCAGCCCGCTGACGATCGGAAAACGCCAGTGGTGATCCTCGCGGGGTGACTGGGCGCCGGCGAAGGCCGGTGGGTAGCGATGGCAGGTGCCGAGGGTGCTTTCGGCAGTCATGAAGAACCGGCATTGCCGGCAGGCGTCGTCGTTGGGGCGGGTGTCGTCGGGCATGGGGCGGTCAGGGTGAAGGGTGGGGTTCAGCGGCTGAGGCGGTAGGCCAGCAGGCCCAGCCATTCATGGATGGCGTAGGTGCCGGCGTAGGTCGAGTTCATGTTGGGCAGGCGGGGCAGGGGGTCGTCGGCCGGGCCGCGGCGGAAGAAGCCGGTCGGCGCGGGGATCACCGCCAGCCCGGCCGCCTCGAAGGCTTCCACCGAGCGGCGCATGTGGGCGGCGTGGGTCACCAGCACCACCCGCTTCACGCCGTCGGTGTGCAGCAGCGCGGCGCTCATCCGGGCATTGTCGCGGGTGTCCAGCGAGGCGGCTTCCACCCACTTCACGGGCAGCCGGAAATCTTCTTCCAGCGCGGTCTTCATCAGCTCGGCTTCGGGCTGGCTGCCGCTTGGCGCGCCGCCGCTCACCAGCACCGGCAGGCCCGACTGGCGGGCCAGGCGGGCGCCGTAGCGCACCCGTTCGAGGGTGAGGCGATTGACCGTCTGGCCGCCGAATTCCGGCGCGTTGGTGCGCGCGCCGCCGCCCAGAATCACGATCGCCCCCGCGTCGGCCAGTTGCGCCGGCTGCAGCACCGGGATGTCTTCGAGGCCGTCGAGGAGAGCGTCCACCACTGGGGGCATCGTCACCAGCAGGGCCAGGGCGAGGCCGCTCCAGGCCAGCACGCGTCCTGCGCGCGGACGCCAGCGGAGCAGCAGCAGGCCGGCGCAGATCAGGATCAGCGGGGCCAGCGGGGGCATCAGAAGCAGGGCGATCAGCTTTTTGACGAAGAACATGATGAAAAGACGCGCACAGACGAAGAAGTCGCATTGTGGCTGAAGAGGCGCGCGGCTATTATCGCAGCGTCAAATTCATGTCGTACAAGCGCCGGTTTCCAGGGGAACGATCATCGTCAGCCAAAGGTTTCAGTCAAAAGAATGCGGCGCCGCAGCCAGGGAGCCGGGCCGATGATCGATGTAGGTCTGCGGGAGGGTGTCTGGGCGCTGGTCGCCGTGCTCTCCATCTATCTGGCGATCATCCTGTTCCGTCTGGCCCTGCCGGGCAAGGCCGCCAGCACCGCGGAAGCCCCCGGCCGCTCGCCCCAGACGGTGGTGGCCGACGTTGCGGCCATGCCGGCGCCCGCCCCGATGGCGCCGCACAACCCGCTCGAAGTGCCCCAGGAGACCCTCAACGAACTCGAGATCCAGCAGCTGCGTCGGGATGTGGCCCAGCTGCGCACCGAACAGGATTTCCTGCGCAGCGAACTGGTGGCCCTGCGCCTTGATCTCAATGAAATGCAGTTGGCCCATGATCGGGCCCAGGCCCAGCCGCAAGCCCAGTATGTGCGGCCGGAGTCGCCGCAGCACTCCGAGGCCATGCTGCTGGCCGGGCGCGGCATTCCCGCAAGCCAGATTGCGGAGCACTGTGGAATCTCGGTGGCAGAAGCCGAACTGGTCTGCGCGCTGGCGCGGGCCGAGGGGGGAGCATGACGGACAGACCGGATGTGCCGGACGATGACGAGGACGAAGATCCCCGCCGGCAGCTGTGGGTACGCGCGGGCGTCGCAGGGGGGCTGATTGCCGTACTCCTGGGCGGCCTGGCGGTTTTTGATCACCTATCCCGGCCGCCTCAGCCCGAGGCGGTGGTGGTGCCCACCAAGCCGATCGCGCCGGCCCAGGTGACGCCACTGCCCGAGCCCGGCCGCGATGCCCCGCCCGACGTGGTGCGCGCCGCGGCGCCGACCGAACCCGAACCACAGCCGCCCGTCGAGGGCAGTTCGACACCGCCGCCGCTGCCCACCGGTGACAAGGGCGACAGGCTCGTCGAACGTACCCGAAAGCCGGTCGAGGAGACCCGTCCGATGCTGCGGCCGGGTTCCCAGAGCGTGGTGGCTGCGCCAGCTGCCGAGCCGGCCCGCAAGCGTGACGCGGCGCCTGCCGCAGTGGCCCCGGCGGTTGCGCCCGTGGCGCAGGCAACGCAGCCCCGTGGGGTGGCCGTGCCTTCTGCCGCCCCTTCGACGGCTACCCCCGCATCGGCACCGGCAACTGTACCGGCCGCGGTTGCAGCTCCCGCAGCGGTGCCCGCGCCTGTGGCGGCGGCAGTCAAGGCGCCCGTCGCGAGCGAAGCCCAGGGCGGCTACGCGGTCCAGGTGGGGGTGTTCGGGACGGCGGCTCAGGCCGAGGCGCTGCGTTCCCGGTTGTCGGCGGCGGGCATCCCGGCCCAGCTCGAAACCCGGGTGGTGGTGGGGCCTTTCAACGATCGGCGTGACGCCGTCGCGGCCCAGAACCGCCTGCAGGACAAGGGCTTTTCCGCTGGCGAGCTGATCCCCTTCCGGCGCTGAACCTGTCCTCCGTGATCCCGAGCGGCGGGCCGTGTGGTCCGCCGCTTGCCGTTTACGGCGCCGGTTTCAGGCGCTGACGATGGCGAGCGCGTGCCCCGTGCGGCAGTGCAGGGCGAGCTGCCTGTCGCTGCCCGGGCGGGCGGCCCAGACGGCGGCGTCGTCGCCCAGGGTGCGGGCGATCTCGTAGCCGCGCTGCTTGAGCCACGACGGGTCGATGTGTTCGGCGACCAGCCTGGGGGCTTCGGGCTGGCGGGGGGAGGCGAGGATGAGGCGGTAGATTCCCATGGCGAGGACCTCGAGGGTTCGACGATGGGGCAAATCTAGCGGCGAAACATGACGGTTTGAGGTGGCTGGCCGTTCAGGATGCGGCCGGCGCCCCGGTGTTGCCGTGGCTCACGCGGGAGGGGCGGAAATCCCGCAAGAGGCGGGTGGCGGCTTCTGCATCCACCGGCCGGGAGAAGTAGAAGCCCTGCATCTCGTCGCAGCCCATGCCGTCGAGGGTCTGCATCTGTTCGCCGCGCTCGACGCCTTCGGCGGCCAGGCGGATGTCGAAACCCTGGGCGATGCCGGCGATGGCGCTGATGATGGGGTGGTTGCCGTGGCCGTTCATGTCCCGCACGAAGCTGCGGTCGATCTTCAGGCGGGTGACGCCGAAGCGCTGCAGGCTCACGAGGGACGAATAGCCGGTACCGAAATCGTGGATCGACACGCCGACGCCCAGTTCGCGCAGGTTTTGCAGGCGCGGGGCGACGCGCTCGGTGTTTTCGAGGAGCAGGCTCTCGGCGATCTCGAGCTCCAGGCTGCCAGCGGCGAGACCGTTGCGCGACAGGGTGCGGGAGATGGTGTCGGAGAGGTCGGACTGGTCGAAATCCCGCGACGACAGGTTGGCGGTGAGGCGCAGGTCGGGAAACTGGCGGCGCCACACGGCCAGCTGGGCACAGCCGGTTTCGAGCACCCAGCGGCTGATGTCGTGGATGATCCCGGCTTCTTCGGCAAAGTGGATGAAGCGCGACGGCGCGACGATCCCGTGGGACGGATGGCGCCAGCGCACGAGGGCTTCCATGCCGGTGATGCGGTCCTGCGATAGGCTGACCAGCGGCTGGTAGTGCAGCTCGAATTCGTTGCGGCTGATGGCCTGGCGCAATTCCTTTTCGAGGGACACCCGCGTGCGGTAGCTGGCGTGCATGTCCGGCGAAAAGAAACTGTAGGCGTTGCGGCCGTCGCCCTTGACCTGGTGCATCGCCACGCTGGCGTGCTGGACCAGATCCTCGGCGGTGTCGCCGTCTTCGGGGTGCAGGGCGATGCCCATGCTGATGGTGATGAGCACCTCGCCCTCGCTCAAGGGGAAGGGCTTGCGGAAGGCGAGCAGCACCTTCTCGGCGATGGCGCGGGCGTCTTCCTGGTCGTTTATGTCGGGCAGCAGCACCACGAACTCGTCGCTGCGGTGGCGGGTGAGGGTGTCGCCCCGGCGCAGGCACTGCTTGAGGCGCAGGGCCACCGAGCGGAGCAGGGCGTCGCCTTCGCCCTGGCCGTGGGTTTCATTGACCTGCTTGAAGCGGTCCATGTCGATGAACATGACCGCGATGAGCCCCTTGCGGCGCTTGGCCTGGGTGATCGCCAGGTTGAGGCGATCCTGGAAGAGCTCGTTGTTGGGCAGCTGGGTGAGCGGGTCGTGGTAGGTCTGGTAGCGCGGCGTCGCTTCGATGGTGCGCAGCGCCGGCAGGCTGCGGGCGGCGCCGTAGGTGCCGGCGTAATGGGACGGCGAGCGCGATTCGACGCTGTTGTAGATGCCCATCGCGTTGAGCACGACGGCCACCGGCCCGGTGTCGTCGCCGTCGGCCCCATAGGGGTTGCGGGCGAGGCGCAGCTCGATGTTGATCGTGGCGCGGGGGCCGGTGCGCCGCTCGTTGAACGCATAGCGGGCCCGTTCGAGATCCTCGGGGTGGACGATCTCGGAGAAGTGCTTGCCGATCAGGGCGTTGCGAGGATGGCCGAGCAGCGACTCGATGCGCAGGTTGAGGTAATTGAAGCGGCCTTCGGCGTCGAGGGTGTAGATCAGGTCGAGGGAGTTCTCGACCATGTAGCGGTGCATCTGCTCGGACGACTGGAGGCGCTGCTGGCTGAGCCGGTGGGTGCGCTCGGATTGACGCTTGACGAGGGCGCCCGTCACCGCGCGGCGGATCTGGTCGGCGCCGTAGGGCTTGATGAGGAAGTCGTCGGCGCCGCGGCGCAGGGCGCCGATGGCGGCTTCCATGGATTGCTCGCCGCTGATCATGATGACGGATTCGCGGCGGTCGTTGCTGAGCAGCCAGTCCATCACCGCCAGGCCCGAGGCGTCGGGCAGGCGGAAGTCGAGGATCAGCAGGTCGTAGGAGCGGGTGTTGAGACGAGCGAGTGTCTCGGCGACGGAGCCACAGTCCTCGATCAGCCGGTCGCTGCCCTGCAGGAGGGCGCCAACCGACCGTCGCAGGGACGGCTCATCGTCGACGACTAGGATTCGGGTAAGAGACTCTGCCGACGTTCGCCGGTTCGCCTCTGTCGGGAAGGAAGCTCCTTCCCAGGGGATGACCATTGTGACTCCCGGACATGGCTCTTCTAATTGGCGCGGCAATGATGCATCAAGTCAGTGGGTTGCCGCCAGTGGCATGAAGATCTGGAACACGGTTCCGGAGCCCGGCTGGCTGCGGCACAGGATGGTGCCACCGACCGCGGCAACCAGTTCGCGGACCAGCGGCAGGCCGACTCCGCCACCCGGTTTGTCGCTGTTGCGGGCGCCCGGGTTGAAGAGGGTCTCGATGCGCTCGGGGGCGAGGCCCGGGCCGTTGTCGACAATCCGGATCTCCATGCACTGGCTGCCGTTGGCGTTGATGCCGGCGACGGCCGACACGGTGAGCTTGCCCCCTTCGGGGATCGCCTCGGCGGCGTTCTTGAAGAGGTTGAGGAACACCTGCTTCAGGGCGTCAGGCGGAATCGCGGCAGCGGGCAGGTTGGGCGAGGTGCGCAGCTCGAAGGCGATCCCCTTGCGGGCGAACAGCGCTTCGCCGTAGAGCGCGCGCAGGTCGTGCAGGATCTCGGCGACACCGCTGTGGGCGGGGCCGGACGGGGTCATGGAGGTGAAGTCGCTGGCCTTGCGCACCAGGGCGCCGACGCGGTCGAGTTCTTCGCTGAGCAGGCCGAGCTGTTCCTTTAGGGTCGGGTCTTCGACGCGCTCGTCGATCAGGCCCAGGTAGGTCTTGATGACGGTGAGCGGGTTGCTCGCCTCGTGGGCGATGCGCCGGGCGTGATCCACGTAGCGGCGGGCGATGCTGTCTTCCAGGTCGAGGCGCATCTGCTCTTCGGCGCGGCGCTCGGAGATGCGGTTGGTGGCGGCCTCGGTGACGGAGCGGCGCAGGGCGGGTTCCATGCCGGTGCCCGGCTGCTCGGCGCCGGCGCAGGGGAACACCGCCACGCCGGTCTCGTTGGGGTTCTGCCAGGGCACGCAGAGCAGGCCGTCGCTGTCGAGCCAGCGGGCCAGCTGCCAGTCGGCGGCACACTTGCCGGGGGGGCGCGGGCCGCTCTGGTAGCGGGATTCGGCGTTGTTACGGTAGGCCTCGGCAACGGCGCTGTGCTCATCGCGGGCAGATATCCTGATCTGGTCGAGACCCGGGTGATTGATCGTCGGCGCACCCACAAGGGCGTCGTCGCTGTTGGACTTGACGAACAGCACCGGGGCGTCGAGGCCAAGGAGCAGGCGGGTGGCCACGTCGAAGCTCTGGCGCGCCGTGGCCGCGTCGACGAAGGCGCTGCGGGCAAAGGCGCTGAGCGCGGTGCGGGCGATGCCGCTGTCCATGTTCTCGCGCTCGGATTCGGTGCCCGGGGTGGCCCAGGGCAGGGTGAGCATGGTCGGCTCGACGATGATCTCGAGGCTCTTGACCATCTCCTGCATGCTGCGGGTGGTGTCGGCGAGGACGCTGACCAGCACGCTGCCGTCGATCTTGGTGAGGCGGCTGGCGCCTTCGAGGCTGGCGGCGGACTGGCTGCCGCGGTAGCTGGCGAGCTCTTCGGCGGCGGCGATCACGCGCACCAGCGGGTGGGCGGTATCCACGGCTTCCGGCTCTGCCTGGTGCAGGGCGATGGCGTCGATGATGCCCAGCGGGAAGCCGCAGCGGGCGGCCAGGTCGGCGGAGATCTCGGCGTGGTCTAGACCGTAGCGCTCCCATTCGGCGGCGGACAGGCTGCGCTCGTCGATGGCGTCCGCCAGCACGCGGCCATACTGTTCGCCGTATTCATTGAGCCACAGCAGGCCGAGGTCGTGGAGCAGGCCGGCGGAGCGGGCTTCGTCGGGATGGGGGTAGCCGATCTCGCGAGCCAGATTGACCGCCAACTCGGCCACGAACAGGCTGTGCATCGTGTGATGCCGGTGGGCGCGGGGCGAGATCCGGTGCTGGGGCTGCTGGATCATGTGGCGCAGCGCCCACGCCTGAAGCAGGCCGGCGTCGATCCGGTCGAGGCGCTCGATGAGCACGTCGATGAGGGCAATGGAAAAATCGCTCTTGCTCAGCGGCGCTGTCAAAAGCAACTCGAAAACCATCACTGGATCGAGGATAATGACACGTGCAATATCGTGTCGGGATGCATCGCCAGCCGAAAGTATCCGCAGCAGCGCGGACGCGGTTTCCCACAGCGCTGGCAGACGCGATGTCGGTGCAGCTAGGGGACGTCGCATTTTGGATATTCGGGTGGTTGGCATGAATGAAGCACGTATTTCACAAATTTAGTGCTTTGAATTCTAACCGTACCCCCCCGGCTCTCGCCTGTGACTTATGCTCGCCCGCACCGGCGCTTGCGCTTCCGAGCGTGACCCAGTTCGCGACGTTGTGAAGAGTTTGCGTCGCGGCCCGCCTTTGGCAGCGCGGGATTCAGCCGAACTGCAGGCTGTCCGCGAACGAGAGCGCTTCAAGATGTGCCCGGTTGATGCGTTCCGGCGTGATGTGAAGATCATTGGCAAGGGATGCCAGATTCTTGTCGTCGAAGCTCTCCAGTGCCCGCGCGAGTTTGAGAAAAGGTGCATAAACGCCATCTCCGCCCAGCAGGGCGTCGCAAATCGGGGCCGGAAGGTGCATTTCGTCGAGCGCCGACTGAAGGCTGGCCCCCAGCAGCAGGTGAAGCATCGAGAACGCGCCGGTGATGAACAGGTTGTCGAGTTCGGCTTTCTCGAAGAAGGCCGCGCCGATCTGCTCCATGAAGCGCCCGCGGGCGATCGCGGTCTGCATCAGGGCCGGCGCGGACGGATCGCGGCTGGCCGAGATCAGCAGCACCGACAGCCACTTGTGGAGCTTGTCGTAGCCAAGGATCGACACCGCGTGGCGGAACGACTGGATCTCGCACATCAGCCCGAAACCGGCAGAATTGATGTAACGCAGTAATTTGTATGACAGCGCCACATCCTGTTTTAGGACATTTTCAATTTCCTTGACTTCGGCATTTTTGCGCACCAGATTGAGCAGCCGGACGATCTGGGCGTGGGACGGCGCGAGCTTGCCGTCGGTCTTGACGCCATGCAGGAAGAACCAGCCCGACGCGCCGTCGTAGCCGCCCACGATCGCGTTGCGAAAAGCCGGTACGTCCGGCAGGCCCCAGGCGAGCGCCAGGCCCGGAGGGGCCAGCGGGATGGGCTGCCGCTTGGCGTCGATGATCACGAAGCGCCACGCCACATCAGGCGGGACGATCGTGTCGGGCTGATACCAGGTGAGGTTGAGGCTGATGCCTGCCGCCTGCAGCCTGGGGATCAGCTCGAGCGTGAGCGGGTGGGCGATGGCCTGGGTCGGGATCTCCACCATCGCGTTGGGCGGCGCTTTCCAGCCGAGGAGATCGGGCGTGGGCACCAGCCGGTAGAGGCTCACGAAGACCGGATGGGTCGTCGGCCACACATCTGCCAGCTCCGACAGGGTTTCCACTGCCTGAGCAACGGACGTGGCGTGGACGATCAGCCGGTTGGCGGTGATCTTGTGCTGCTTGTTGATCACCGGTTCGCGGGTGATCAGGACGGCATTGCTCATGGGTGGGGTTCCGGTGCCGGCTCAGCCAGCCTTGGCGTCGTTCGAGAAGCTGAAGGCGTCGGCGTGGAAGGCGTCGGCAGGCAGGCCGCACTGGCGGGTGAGGTCGGCGCGGGCGGTGTCGATCATCGCCGGCGAGCCGCAGGCATAGACCTCGTGCCCGGAGAGATCGGGCAGGTCGGCCATCAGGGCGGCGTGGGCGAGACCGGTGCGGCCGGTCCAGGCGTCCTCCGCCGGGCTGTCGGAGAGCACGGGCACGAAACGGAAGCCCGGGAGCCGTTCTTCCCAGCCTTTGGCGACGTCGAACTGGTAAAGCCCGGCGAGGTTGCGGCTGCCCCAGTAGAGCGTCATCGGGCGCTGGATGCCGGTGGCGATGGCGTATTCGACGATGCTCTTGATCGGCGCGAAGCCGGTGCCGCCCGCGAGCAGCACGATCGGGCGCTGGGAGCTTTCGTCGAGCCGGAAACCGCCCAGCGGGCCTTCGAAGCGCAGGATGTCCTTTTCCTTGAGCTTCTCGAAGACGTGGGTGGTGAAGAAGCCGCCCTGCACATGGCGGATGTGCAGTTCGAGGAAGTCGGCGCCGGTCGGGGCGTTGGCGATGGAGAAGCTGCGGCGCTTGCCGTCGGCGAGCAGGAAGTCGATGTACTGGCCGGCGATGAACTGGAATTTCTCGGTGGCCGGCAGGCGGATCTCGAGGACGATCACGTCATCGGCGGCACGCTCGAGCTTCTGCACGCGGCAGGGCAGTTTCTTGACTTGGATCTCGCCGGCGCGGCTCACCTGGCGCACCTCGAGGGTGAGATCGGAGCGGGGGCGGGCGCAGCACAGCAGGGCCATGCCGGCCTCGCGTTCGGCTTCGGTCAGCGTGCTTTCGCCAAAGCGGCCCAGGTCCAGATCGCCGGAGAGCACCTTGCTCTTGCAAACCCCGCAGGCGCCGTCGCGACAGCTGTAGGGAAGCAGCAGACCGGCAGCAAGGGCGGCTTCGAGAACGGTATCGTCAGCCGAGGCGGGGAATTCGAGTCCGCTGGGCTGGAGGGTGACCTGGAACGACATGATGGGTGGCCGTGAGATAATCGTTAAATGAAACGTCGAAAAATGAAGCAAGTCCTGATCGTCGGCAGTGGCGATGTGGCGCGCCGGATCATCCCGTGGCTGCAAAGCCGCTTTCGCGTGTGCGCCGTGGTGCGCCGCCCTGAAGAACGTGCGGCCCTGCGGGCCCTTGGTGCGACAACCCTGATTGCCGACCTGGACAAGCCGGAAAGCCTTGGAAGGCTGGCCGGCATTGCGGACTACGTCCTGCACTGTGCCCCACCGCCCAATATGGGTAGTGACGATCCGCGCACACGCAGTCTTCTCGCTGCGCTGACGCGTCGCGCGAGTCTACCACGACGGCTCATCTACATAAGTACCACGGGTGTGTATGGCGACTGCGCCGGTGCCTGGCTGGACGAGACCCGTCCGCCGCGTCCGGCCTCGGCCCGGGCGGTCCGGCGCGTTGCAGCCGAATGCCACCTGCGGCGATTTGGCGGGCGTACCGGATGCCGGGTCAGCGTGCTCAGGGCGCCCGGCATTTACGATGGGGCCGAGCGCCTGCCGGTGGCCCGACTTGAAAAGGGCGAGCCGGTGCTGGCGCCCGAGGACGACGTGTTCACCAACCACATCCACGCCGACGACCTGGCGCGCCTGCTGGGGCTGGCGCTGTTCCGCGGTCGGCCCAACCGGGCCTACAACGCGTCGGACGACAGCAGCCTGAAAATGGGCGAGTACTTCGATCTGGTGGCCGATGCCGTCGGCCTGCCGCGCCCGCCGCGCCTGCCCCGGGCCGAACTGGCCGGGCGGCTGTCGCCGCTCACGCTGTCGTTCATGTCCGAGTCAAGGCGCCTGAAGAATGACCGCATCAAGCGGGAACTGCGCGCCCGCCTGATGTATCCGACCGTCGCCGAAGCCCTGCGCACGCGTCGCCTGGCGGTTTCCTGATTTTTCCCTTTCGAGCCCACATCATGCTTTTTCTGAGTATCAAAGCCCTGCACATCATCTTCGTCACCAGCTGGTTCGCCGGTTTGTTCTACCTGCCGCGGCTGTTCGTGAATCACGCCATGGCCACCGACAAGGCCACCCTCGATCGCCTCGCGCTGATGGAGAACAAGCTCTATCGTTTCATGACGCCCCTGGGCATCCTCGCGGTGGCGCTGGGGATGTGGCTGTGGTTCGGCTTTGGCTTTACCGGCGGCTGGCTGCACGTCAAGACGATGCTCGTCACCTTCCTGATCGTCTACCACCTGTATTGCGGCCGGCTGATGCGGGCCTTTGCCGAAGGGCGCAATACGCGCAGCCACGTGTGGTACCGCTTCTTCAACGAGGTGCCGGTGCTGGTGCTGTTCGCCTGCGTCTTCCTCGTCGTGCTGAAGCCCTTCTGATTGACCGAACCTGATTTCCGAACCGGATTGCTGCCTTGAACTTCTTTGCCCCTTGCCCCCGCGGCCTCGAGCCGCTTCTTGCCGATGAACTCCGCGCCATCGGCGCCACCGATCCGAAGGCCGTGCCCGGCGGCGTGCAGTTTTCCGGCGACTGGGCGCTGTGTTACCGCGCCAACCTGGAAAGCCGGATCGCCACCCGCGTGCTGTGGCAGGTCTCGATGGGCCGCTACCGCAACGAAGAGGACGTGTACCGCATCGCCTACGCGCCCACCTGGGCCAAGTGGTTCACGCCGGATGAGACGATCCGCGTGTTCGTCACCGCCCACAAGTCGCCCCTGCGCAGCCTGGAGTTCGTGACGCTGAAGATCAAGGACGCGGTGTGCGACCACTTCCGCACCATTGTCGGACGTCGCCCGGATGTGAACACCCAGACGCCGGACATCCGTGTGCATGCCTTTCTGTCGGCCGATACCGTCACGCTGTATCTGGATACGTCGGGCGAGCCGCTTTACAAGCGGGGCTTCAAGTCGGCGGCCGTCGAGGCGCCGCTGAAGGAAAACCTCGCAGCGGGCATCCTGCGCCTCACCGGCTGGAAGCCGGGCGAGGAGGCCTTGTGCGACCCGATGTGCGGCAGCGGCACTTTCCTCATCGAGGCTGCCCAGATGGCCCTCGACGTGGCGCCGGGCCTGGGCCGGCATTTCGCGTTCGAGCGTTTCAAGCACTTCGAGCGCGACACCTGGCTGCCGATCCGCAAGGCGGCCGACGCCCGCCGGCAGGCGCCGCGTCCGCTGGCGATCTACGGCTCGGACATCGTCGAGGATCAGGTGCGCAAGAGCTTCGTCAATCTGCGCAGCGCGGGGCTGGATGGCTGCGTGGAGCTGGAGCGGATGGATCTGCTCGACCGCAAGGCGCCGGCGGCGAACGGCGTGCTGGTGGCCAACCCGCCCTACGGCGTTCGGCTGTCGGATACGTCGGAACTCGAAGCCTTCTACCCGAAGCTGGGCGATGCCCTGAAGGCCAACTGGAGCGGCTGGCGGGCTTACTTCTTCACCGGCGACCCGTTGCTGCCGAAGGGCGTGCGCCTCAAGGCCAGCAAGCGCACGCCGCTCTTCAACGGCGCCATCGAATGCCGGCTGTTTGAGTATCTGATGGTGGCGGGCTCGGCACGCAAGCCCAAGCCGGAAGGGGAAAGTAACCCGGACTAAAGGCGCCCGGCAGCCGTAGCGAGCGGCCCGAGGTTGCGACGAGAAGCGCAGCCGTACTTGGGTACGGCGAGCATCGCAGTTGCGAGATCGGGTCGTGCAGTAGGCTGACGGGTGTCTTTAGACGATGTCCAGGTTCTGGATGCCTGAGAGCACGTCGCGGTCGCCGCGCTTGCTCTTGAGCTTGATCTGCAGGCGCAGGTCGT
>NZ_CALAYQ010000092.1:0-41006 GCF_937894855.1 uncultured Zoogloea sp. | reverse complement strand
CAGCGTCGATCAGACCGGCCAGCAGGAACATCTTGGTCTGCAGGGCGTTCATCAGCTCGGGTTGGCGAGCGGAAGCTTCCAGGTACTTGCTACCCATGATGCCGATACCGATACAGGCACCGATAGCACCCAGACCGATGATCAGACCGGCGGCCAGAGCAACAAAACCGAGAACGTGTTCCATGACTACTCCTTTAGTTGAGATGATTTAAATAGAAACCGAAACGACTGCTTGAAACTGAAACTTAGTGGCTTTCGTGCGCCTGACCAATGTACACCAGGGTCAGCATCATGAAGATGAAGGCCTGCAGGGCGACGATCAGGATGTGGAAGACGGCCCAGATGGAGCCCGCAACGACATGACCGAGGAAGCCGAAGACAGTGGCGGTGCCGCCCATCAGCGCGATCAGCATGAACACCAGTTCGCCAGCGTACATGTTGCCGAACAGTCGCATGCCGTGGGAGACGGTCTTGGCCAGGAATTCGATCATCTGCATCAGGAAGTTGATCGGATACAGGAGCGGGTGGGAACCGAACGGCGCGGTGAAGAGCTCATGCACCCAGCCACCGAAACCCTTGATCTTGATGTTGTAGTACAGACAGATCAGCAGGACACCGATGGACATGCCGAGGGTGCCGTTCAGGTCGGCGGTGGGAACGACGCGGAGGTAAGCGTGCTCGTCACCGGAGATGAGCGCCCAGATCTTGGGAAGCAGATCGACCGGCAGGAAGTCCATGGAGTTCATCAGGAAGATCCAGAAGAACACCGTGAGAGCGACGGGCGCGACGAACTTGCGGGATTCGGCGCTATGCACGATGCCCTTGGCCTGGTCGGCGACCATCTCGACGAGAATTTCGATTGCGGCCTGGAAGCGGCCGGGAACACCGGAAGTGGCGCTGCTCGCGCACTTGATCAGGATCAGCAGCGTGACGATGCCGAGACCGATCGAGAAGAACAGGGTGTCAAGGTTCCAGACACTCCAGTCAATGATCGCAGTCTGGGCATGACCCGTGCTGTTCAGGTGGGTCAGGTGGTGGACGATATATTCGCCAGCGGTGGGTGCGTGGGCTTCGTGGCCAGTACTCATGGTCAGGTCTTCACCAAAAATGCAAACAAATTCGCCTTAAGCGCCACGACCAACCCGATGAACAACGCCAACCAATGGACGTCTGGATACACGAGTTGAACGGTCGCCAACAATCCTACGGTTGACGCGATCTTCAGAAACTCGCCAACAAAAAACGCAAGCGGGTACGACGCAGCCGGCCGCTTTGAAACAAAGTGCAGGCGCAGGGCGAACAACAAATTGGGAAGAACACAGGCTGCGCCTCCCAACGCCGCCGACAACGCACCGCGCACCCCTGTAATCGCTCCGACGATCAATGCCGTCAGAATTGTCGCGCCTATCTGCAGGAATACCGCTTTGAACATGGCTCTCTGCGTGGCACGCCGGGTGTTGCGCCGTCCGCCGTACGAAAAACACGCGGATCCTACGGGTTAACCGTGACAAAGTCAATTACTGACGCACCGCAACATCGCATCAGGGGCTTGAAATTCCGCAGTTCGCCACAAGGGGGCGCTTGACATGCCCGAAAAACATATCGATGATTATCGACATGAACAAGAACTACTCCCGGTCGATCCCCGAAACATGGCGTGATATCTCCGCCATCTTTGCCGCGCTGGGCGATGAACATCGCCAGCGCATCCTGCTCACCTTCGAGCCGGGTGAGCGCCTCAACGTGGGGCAGATCGCAGAGGTCTCGACCCTCGCCCGCTCCACGGTTTCCCACCACCTCAAGGTGCTCCGCGAGGCTGGCGTGCTGATCGCCGAGCGGCAGGGCAAGGAGATTTACTTCCATGTAAACAAGCCTTTCCTGCAAGACGCCTTCGGCAAGGTGACGACTTACCTCGACACCGATCTCTGATCCACTCCGCACGAATCATGCGAAATCTCGTCAAGTCCGTTCTGCGCCGGGTGGCCGGCCTGCTGTTCCGTGTGCGGGTCGCCGGAGCGCTGCCCGATGTCCGCTCGCGCCTGCTGGTGGTGGCCAATCACGAATCCTTCCTCGACGGCCTGCTCCTCGGGCTGTTCCTGCCCCTGGACCCGGTGTTCGTGGTGCACACCGGCGTGGTGCGTAATCCACTGTTCCGGCTGATGCTGAGCCTGGTGGATTACCTCGCAGTCGACCCAACCAGCCCGATGGCGATGAAAAAGGTCATCCGTCTTATAGATGAGGGAAGACCGGTGGTGATCTTTCCCGAGGGGCGCATTACGACCACCGGCAGCCTGATGAAGACCTATGACGGTCCGGCCTTCGTCGCCGCCAAGACCGGTGCGACCATCCTCCCGGTGCGCATCGACGGCGCGGCGCGCAGCTACTTCTCGCGGCTCGCGGCCCATGTGCCGAAGCGCCTGTTCCCGCAGATCAGCCTGTTCCTGCGCCCCACCACCACGATCCCGATGCCGGTAGCGCCCGCCAGCGTCGCCGCAAGGCCGGCGAAGCAATGCGCCGGCTGATGCAGGACATGATCTTCGCCACCCGCCCCACGCAAACCCTGTTCGAGGCGCTCCTAGACGCCGCCGACATCCAGGGCCACGGCCACACCCTGGTCGAGGATCTGAAGCAGATCGAATACACCTACCGGGACCTCATCAAGATGTCCCTCGCCCTCGGCCGCCTGGTGGCCCGCGAGAGCACGCCTGGCGAGCGGGTCGGCCTGCTGCTACCCAACCTGGCGCCCACCCTCGGGCTGGTCTTCGGCCTCACCGCCCACCGACGCGTGGCGGCGATGCTCAACTACACCGCCGGCGTCGACGGCATGCAGGCCGCCTGCACCGCCGGGCAGATCCGCACCATCCTCACTTCGCGCGCGTTCGTCGAGCAGGCCAAGCTGGGCGACAAGCTGGCGGCGCTCACCGATGTGCGTCTGGTGTGGCTGGAAGATCTGCGCGACCGGATGACCCTCGGCGACAAGCTCTGGCTGATGGCCTGGGCGCTGCCCTTCCCCCGCGCCGCGCTGCCCGCCGGTTCGCCGGAGGACGCCGCGGTGGTGCTATTCACCTCCGGCTCGGAAGGCAAGCCGAAGGGCGTGGTGCTGTCGCACCGGGCGCTCCTCGCCAACATCGCCCAGATCCGCGCGGTGGTGGATTTCTCCATCGACGACAAGATCCTCAACGCGCTGCCGCTGTTCCACTCCTTCGGCCTCACCGCCGGTGGGCTGCTGCCGGTGCTGGCTGGCGCCAAGGTCTTCCTTTACCCGTCGCCGCTGCATTACCGGGTGATCCCGGAGCTCGCCTACGACCGCAACTGCACGGTGCTGCTGGGCACCAGCACCTTCCTGGGCAACTACGCCAAGTTTGCCCACCCCTACGATTTCTACCGCCTGCGCTACGTGATCGCCGGCGCCGAGAAGCTCGCCACGCCGGTGCGCGACCTGTGGTTCGAGAAGTTCGGCATCCGCATTTTCGAAGGCTACGGCGCCACCGAGACCGCGCCGGTGCTGGCCGTCAATACGCCGATGGCCTTCCGCAGCGGCACGGTCGGCCAGCTTTTGCCGGGCATCCAGCACCAGCTGGTGCCGGTGCCCGGCATCCCGTCCGGCGGCATGCTCCACGTGAAGGGCCCCAACCTGATGTCCGGCTACCTCCGCTTCGAGCAGCCCGGCGTGCTGCAGCCGCCCGTCTCGCCCGCCGGCGAAGGCTGGTACGAAACCGGCGACGTGGTGGAGATCGACGATGACGGTTTCGTGAAGATCGTCGGCCGGGTGAAGCGCTTCGCCAAGGTCGCCGGCGAGATGGTGTCCCTCGAAGCGGTCGAGAAGCTGGCCGCCGCCGCCGCGCCCGGCGCCACCCACGCTGCCTCGACCCAGCCCGATGCCAGCCGCGGCGAGAACATCCTGCTGTTTTCCACCGATCCGACGCTCACCCGCGACCGCCTCCAGGCCGCTGCCCGCGACGGCGGCTGGCCAGAGATCGCGGTGCCACGCCGGGTCGTCCTGGTCGATGCGCTGCCGCTGCTCGGCACCGGCAAGATCGACTACGTCACCCTCAAACAATGGGCCGAAAAGGCCTGACATCCCGGAGAACCCATGCGTCATCGCACCCTTGCCGCCCTCGTCGCCTCAGCACTGATTTCCACCGGCTGCGCCACCTGGTTCGATCCCCCCGAGAAGACCCACCGCGCCAGCGTCGTGGATTATCTGTACCCGCAGAACGAGCGGCCCGCGCTCAAGCCCACCGTCCCAGAGCTGCACCTGCCGCTGCGCGTCGGCATCGCCTTCGTGCCCGGCGACCTCAGGGGAGACCTGCCGGAAGTCGAACGCAACAACCTACTCAACCGCGTCAAGAGCGCCTTCTCCAACCGGCCCTACATCGACAGCATCCAGGTGATCCCGACAACCTACCTGCGCAGCCGCGGCGGTTTTGGCAACCTGGAGCAGGCCGCCCGAATGTTCAACGTGGATGTGGTCGTGCTCCTGTCCTACGACCAGATGCAGTTCAGCGACAACAACCGGCTGTCGGTCTTCTACTGGACCATCGTCGGCGGCTATCTCGTCAACGGCAGCCAGTACGACGTGAGCACGCTGGTGGATGCGTCGGTCTTTGACGTGGCGAGCCGCCAGCTACTGTTCCGCGCCCCGGGCACCAGCCAGCTCAAGGGCAGTTCGCCGCTGGTCAAGTTTGGCGAGGCATCCCGCGAGGCTCGCACCGAAGGCTACCGCCAGGCGGTGGACTCGCTCATCCCGCAGCTCGACGCCGAACTGGAAGCCTTCAGGCAGCGGGTAAAGGAGCAGAACGCCGCCCGCATCATCCACACCTCGCGCAGCTCCGGCGGCGACGGCGGGCTCGCCGGCCTGGGCCTGTTTGGCGCAACGGCCGCCGTCGCGATCTACCGACGTCGTGCTGGCTGAACATTGGCGCCTGGGGTTGCCCGCCGGGCTGCTGCTGGTCGCCAGCCTGCTGCCGGGCGAGGCGATGGAGCTGAACCGCCAGGCGGTCGCCGAAGGTCAGCTCTGGCGGCTATGGACGGGCCAGTTCTGCCACTGGTCGGTGCTCCATCTGGCCGGCAACCTGGCGGCGGCGGCGGCGATCTGCGTGATCGCCGGCCGGCCGATCCGCCCATGGCTGGCCGCGCTGCCGCTGGTGGCGCCGCTGCTTTCCCTCTTCCTGCTGGCGGCCGCGCCAGAGCTGGAGCGCTACCGCGGCCTGTCCGGGCTGGTGGCGATGCTGGTGGTGGGCGCGGCAATCGAAGGCGGGCTAGTCGGGCGGATTCTGGCGGTGGCCTACCTGGCCAAGCTCGGCTTCGATGCCTTCACCGGCAGTCAATCCGCGCTCCTGCCGGAAGGCATCGCCGTCGCCTGGCCGGCCCATCTGGGTGGATTGTTGCTGGGCCTCGCCACCGCCGGCTGGCTTCATGTGAGACGAAACCCACGATGAACCGCCGTCATTTTCTGCTAGCCGGGCTGGGCGCCTCGGCGCTGCTGGGCGTCGGCGCGGCCAGTGCCGCCCGTCCGCGGGTGTGGAATCCGTGCCGCGCCACGTTGCCACCGGCCGTCCTCGAGCACGACATCGTCCGCGCTGCGTGGGACGGCATCGATGCGGGCAAGGTGTGGGACGTCCACGCCCACCTCGCCGGCACCGGCGACAGCGGCGGAGGCATCCAGATGAACCCGCGGATGCTGAGCCCGCTCCACCCCACCGAATACATCCAGCGCCTGTTCTACCTCAACGCCGGCTGCGCCCACGAGGCGCCGGGCCGGGTGGACCAGAGCTACGTGGAGCGCCTGCACAACCTGGCCGACAGCATGCGGCCCGGCTTCAAGCTGGTGCTCTTCGCCTTCGAGCAGACCCACAACGCGAGCGGCCAGCCCCGCCCCGATCTCACCGCCTTCCACGTGCCCGACCGCTACGCCCGCGACGTGGCCCGCGCCCATCCGGCCTACTTTGAATGGGCCTGCTCGATCCACCCGCTGCGGGAAGACTGCGTCGAGGCGCTCGAAGCCGCCGCGCGCGATGGCGCCCGGGCGGTGAAATGGCTGCCGCCAGCCATGGGCATCGACCCGGCCTCGCCGGCCTGCGATCGCTTCTACACGGCGCTGGCCCGGCTCGATCTGCCGCTCATCACCCACGCCGGCGAGGAGAAGGCCGTCCACGGCGCCGGCCGGCTGGAATGGGGCAACCCGCTGCGCCTGCGCCGGGCGCTGGATCACGGCGTGCGGGTGGTCGTCGCCCACTGCGCAACCCTCGGCGAAGATCGCGATGAAGACAGCCGCCACGGCGGCAAGGTCGCCAGCTTCGATCTCTTCGCCCGGTTGATGGCCGAGCCGCGCGCCGAGGGCCGGCTCTTTGGCGACATCTCGGCGATCACCCTGCGCAACCGGCGCATCGAGGTGATCCGCCAGCTCGTCGAGCGCGACGACTGGCATTCGCGTCTGCTGTTCGGCACCGACTATCCACTGCCCGGCATCCTGCCGCTGGTGTCGCCAGCCAGGATGGCCGCCGAAAAACTCCTGCCGGCCCACGCCGTGCCGGTGCTTGAAACCATTCGCGAGCACAATCCGCTGCTTTTCGATTTTGTCCTCAAGCGCACGCTGCGCTCTGGGGCCCACCGTTTTGCCCCGGGCGTCTTCGAGACGCGGGCCTTCTTCGACCGGAAAACCCCATGAGTTCCCAGTTCCGCCTGCTCAACGAGCAGCGCTTCCGCCCGTTCTTCCTGACCCAGTTTCTCGGGGCGTTCAACGACAACCTGTTCAAGAACGCGCTGGTGGTGCTGCTCACCTTCCAGGCGGCCAGCTGGACGACCATCGACCCGGCGCTGCTGGCCAACCTGGCGGCGGGGATCTTCATCCTGCCATTCTTCCTGTTCTCGGCCAGCGCCGGCCAACTCGCCGACAAGTACGACAAGGCGTACCTCACCCGGCTGGTGAAGGTGCTGGAGATCGCCATCATGGCGGTGGCGCTCGCGGGCTTCCTGGCCCACAGCCTGACGGTGCTGCTGGGCGCGCTGTTCCTGCTCGGCTGTCATTCCACACTGTTCGGGCCGGTGAAGTACGCGCTGCTACCCCAGCACCTGCACGAAGACGAGCTCGTCGGCGGCAATGCGCTGGTCGAGGCGGGCACCTTCGTGGCGATCCTGCTCGGCACACTGGTGGGCGGGCTGTTGGCGGCGGCCGACCACGGTGACCTGTGGATTGCCGGTGGCGGGCTGGTGGTGGCGGTGGCGGGCTATCTCACCAGCCGTGGCGTGCCGCCGGCCCCGGCACCGGAACCCGGGCTGAAGGTCAATCCCAACCCGATCTCCGAGACCTGGCGCAACATCGGCTTCGCCCGCAAGGATCGACCAGTGTTTCTGGCGATCATGGGGATCTCGTGGTTCTGGCTGTACGGCGCGCTGTTCCTGGCCCAGTTTCCGGCCTACGCGAAGAACGTGCTGGGCGGTGGCGAGGGCACGGTGACGCTGCTGCTGGCCACCTTCACGGTGGGCATCGGGCTGGGCTCGCTGCTGTGCGAGAAGCTCTCCGGCGGTCATGTGGAGATCGGGCTGGTGCCCTTCGGTTCGATCGGGCTCACCCTGTTCGGGCTGGACATCGCGCTGGCCTCGCCGTCGGTGGTGCCAGCCGGGGCGCCACTGGCGATCGGCGCGGTGCTGGCTCAGCCGGGCATGTTCCGGGTGCTGCTGGCGCTGCTGATGCTGGGGGTGTTCGGCGGCTTCTTCATCGTGCCGCTCTACGCGATGATGCAGAGCCGCTCGGCGCCGGCCCAACGGGCGCGGATCATCGCCGCCAACAACATCGTAAACGCGCTGTTCATGGTGGTTGGCGCCCTGTCGGCCGGGGCGCTGCTGGGCGCCGGGCTGACGATCCCGATGCTGTTCGGCGTGGCGGCGCTGATGAACGCGGCGGTGGCGATCTACATCTACCGGCTGGTGCCGGAGTTCCTGCTGCGCTTCATCGTGTGGCTGCTGGTGCATAGCGTGTATCGCCTGCGCACCGAAGGCATCGAGCACATTCCGGCCGAAGGGCCGGCGGTGCTGGTGTGCAACCACGTGAGCTTCGTGGATGCGCTGGTGATCGCGGCGGCGTGCCGGCGGCCAATCCGCTTCGTGATGGACCACCGGATCTTCCGCTGGCCGGTGCTGTCGTTCGTGTTCCGCCACAGCCGGGCTATCCCGATCGCACCGGCCAAGGAAGACGCGGTGATGATGGAAGCGGCCTTCGCCGAAGTGTCGAAGGCGCTGGCCGAGGGCGAGCTGATCGGGCTGTTTCCGGAAGGGAAGATCACCGCCGATGGCGAGCTGTGCCCGTTCCGTCCGGGGCTTGCGCGCATCCTTGACGCCAACCCGGTGCCGGTGGTGCCGATGGCCCTGCGCGGGCTGTGGGGCAGCATGTTCTCGCGCAAGGACGGCCCGGCCCTGTCGCGCCCTTTCCGGCGCGGCCTGTTCAGCCGCATCGAGCTGGTGGCCGGGCCAGCCCTGCCGCCGGAAACCGCCAGCCTGCCGCAGGTTCAGCTGCAGGTTGCGATGCTTCGCGGCGACTGGAAGTAAGACGCCGCTCAGGCCGCCATGACGGCCCGGATCGGTTGCACGTTGCCCCCCAGCCGCGACGCCAGACGGGGCCGGACGAGCACCACCGCCATCGTGACCGCACACACCAGGATCACGACGAAGAGCGCGATGAAGCCGCTGTAGCCGAAGGCGTTGGTGAGCGGCTTGGCCACCCCGATGAACGCCGCGTAGATCCACGATGAGGCGCTGATCGCCCCAAACACCGAGGGCAGCGTGGCGGCCTTCAGGGCGTCATGATGGCTACTCCTGAAGGTCGGAAACGCCACCAGATGCAGGGCCAGGCTGTTGATGGTGAGCACCGCCACAACGGTGAGCTTGGCCAGCAACTTGGGCTTGCCGAGCAGCGCGTCAAAATCGAGACCAAGATCAAGAACGACGATCGCCACGCCGGTAGCCCACAGCACGGCAAGGGCAATCGTTGCAAAAACAGCTGCCCGCTGGAGCAGGCCCGAATCAATGCGCTCGCGCCCGAAGATCGCGTAATCACCAATGGCCACGGCCGAGGCTGCACCCGCCAGGGCGAGCAGGTGAAGGTAGATCATGAACATCCGGGACGTTGCCACGGGATCGATGGTGAGTTCCATGGTTATCAGCGCTTAGTCATCTTGCGGTAGAGATATTCGATCGAGGTGTGCATCGCCTTGACCGCCGTATTGAGTTCGTGGATTTCGTTGGCCGAGGCGTGCTCACCCTCGACGAACTCCACCTTGTCGAGCTTGGCTCCGGGCTCGGAGTTGGACGCCGCGAGGGCAAACTTCCGCACCTTACGGACCGGCACGATCACCTGCTGACGGATGAAGAGCAGCAGACCGGCCACGCCGACAGCGATCGCCCCCAGCGCCAGCCACACCTGGCGGTCGAAGCGCTGAACGAAGCCGGCAAAGCTGAATTCCAGGGGAATCGCCACGCTGATCACGCCGGCGAGCTTGCCTTCCTCATAGCCGTAGCCCTGGGGCCCAGGGTAGAGCGCAGCAACCGCGGGCGGCGCCTCGGCGGGCACCCCGTGGCAGCGCAGACAGCCCTTTTCCGCCACCAGGCGGCGGGCATACAGCAGCTGGCCGTCGCGGACTTCGCTGTACTCGGTTGCCCCGGATTCGCGGATCGCGTTCATCGCCACCTTGTCGAATTCGGACGGCGCATTGTTGGGGTTCATGAACCGGTCGGACGTCATCCGGAACTTGGCCTTCGCCGGCGAAGCCATCGTGATGTCCGACAGCTCGCGCTGCACCAGCGCGGGGTTCTTGCGATGGAAGGCAGCCAGGTTCGACATGGTCGAATCGCCGCCAGCCGCCGTCGAAGACGCCTCGCGCTCCAGGAAGCTGCCCACCTGCAGTTTGGGATCGCGGGGATCGTCTTTCACCCACACGCCGCGGTAACGAGTGGCCCATTGGCCAAAGTTATCCACCATGTCCGCCACGGTGCGGGCCTGGTTGCGGATCTCGCTCACATAAACGGATGAGCCGATGAGATAGCTGGCCATTGCCGCCACGAGCGCCAGCACGATCAGGATCAGCGTGAATTGATAGGAAAGGGAGAGTTTCTTGAAGACGTTCATGGAGATTTCGGTCAGGCCAGCAATTCACGGAGAAAATCGGACCGCGCCTTGCCGCTATTCACATGGGCGGCAACAGCTTCGGCAAAGACACCGACAGGAACACCATCGGGATGTTTTGAATAGAGCTCGTCGAGAACGTCATCGACCATCATGCTGGCGACCGGGCCCGCGTATTTCCTGAGCAGGATTCGCGCGCCTTCTATCACGACGTCAATTTCGGGAAGAGGCTGATCGATTCTCGCCACCGCTTTCGGGGCGGGCTCGGCAGATGGGACGACCCCCATCGCAACCGACTTGAGCGCATCGAGAATTGCCGCTGCCGTGCGGCTGATGAATCCCGTCGCACCAGAAGCGACGGCCATGCCTTCCATGCCGGAAAGCAGCGAATTCGTCATGAGAAATAGCGGCGTCGCGATGCCGTTGCGGCGCATCTGCCTTCCGAGGCGGAAACCGCTGCCGCCATTGGCCAGGGACGCTGCGTCGCAGAAGACCGCACCGAAGCTCGCGGATGCGCACATCCTGAGCGCGTCCTCGACGGAATCGGTGATCTTCGCGACCTTCACGAGGCCCGGCGGAACGACCCTGGCATCGGTGGTAACAAACAGAACAGCTGTCGACATGGGGAATTCCCGGTTCGCAAGTTCATGAAGCGAGATGTCATCAAAATCACCGACAAGGTGCGTTTCGACTTCGTGGCGGTCCATGAATCACAATCTGACAAATGATTGTCAAATTATGCAAAGAGGCGAACGGGATTCCCTTCTATAACCTTCGATCTATGTGACGGAAATCACGACCGACATTCCGATGAATTGAACCAATTTGGGTTAATTCAAAACATGTCAATAATTCATTAAAACCAATCAATTCGCGAAAATAGATTCCGGAATAATCGACAGGGTTTTTTCCCCGGCTGAAAACCAGACTTCCCCATCTTGAATGGTGCAGCCTAATTCCATGGAGCGCTCGGCCAATCCGGCGAGTGCGCGGGAACTTTCCACATTCAGCGAAAAAATCTTCAGGTTCTGAAGGCGGCTGAGAGTCGCGCTTTCCTTTTGCCACCAGATATCGACGGTGCGGCCACCGTAGGCCAGTACGATGACTTCATCGGCCCGTCCGGCGGCACGGCGCAGCAGGCGTTCGTCAGGCAGACCGACCTCGATCCATTTGAGGATCCGGCCGGTGTCGTCCTTCAGCCACAGGGCCGGTTCGTCGTCGGTGGAGATGCCCCGTCCGAACTGCAGGCGCTCGTCGGCATTGAGGGCGAAAGCGAGGATGCGCACCATCATCCGTTCGTCGGTCTCGGAGGGATGCCGGGCGATGGTGAGCCCGTGCTCGGCGTAGTAACCACGGTCGAGGTCGGAGACGTTGAGGGTGGCGCGGAAGATGGTGGACTTGAGGGCCATGAACGGAATACTCGGTCAGAAAAAGAAAAACCGGGCACAAGGCCCGGTTTCGACTGCTGGACGGACGGCTTACTTGCCGACGGCAGCCTTGGCCTTGTCGGCGGCTTCCTTGGCAGCGTCGGCGGTCGCGGCGGCCGCTTCCTTGCCAGCTTCCTTGGCGGAGCTGGCTGCGTCCTTGGCGGCAGCAACGGCATCCTTCGCAGCTTCCTTGCTGGCGTCGACGGCTTCCTTGCCGGCTTCCTTCGCAGCGCCGGCGGCGTCCTTGGCTGCATCGGTGGCGGAGCCGGCAGCGCTCTTGGCAGCTTCGGCGGCCTGCTTGGCGGCTTCTTCAGCCTTCTGGGCAGCTTCCTTGGCGGCGTCGGCAACGGCGGGGGCCGGAGCCGGGGCGGGCGCGGGCTCTTCCTTCTTGGAACAGGCGGCAAGGCCAATGGCGAGGAGGGCGGCGAGAAGAACGGAACGGGTATTCATCGGATGAGTCTCCAACAGGATGTTGAGGGGGTGCTCGGGTGAGCGGGGTCGGGGCAGGGTGCCCGACTGCAAATGCACGCGACATCGTAACGCATGAACCCGCCGATTGGATGACATCGGCCGACAAAGAAAAAGGCCCTGAAGGGCCTTTTTCGACGGACAGCTGCACCAGGATTACTTCACGCGGTTGCGGTATTCGTCGGTGCGGGTGTCGATTTCGATCTTGTCGCCGATTTCCACGAAGGCCGGAACCGACAGCTCGAAGCCGCTGGGGGCGATGCGGGCGGGCTTCAGGACCTTGCCGGAGGTGTCGCCCTTGACGGCGGGTTCGGTGTATTCGACTTCGCGAACGACGGTGGTCGGCAGTTCCACGGAGATGGCCTTGCCGTTGTAGAACACCACTTCGCAGGGCATGCCGTCGACCAGGTACTTGAGCGCGTCGGTCATGTTCTCGGCTTCGACTTCGTACTGTTCGTACTCGGCATCCATGAAGACGTACATCGGATCGGCGAAGTAGGAGTAGGTCACTTCCTTGCGATCGAGGACGACGATCTCGAACTTGTCGTCAGCCTTGTAAACCGACTCGGACGGGGCGCCGGTGAGCAGGTTCTTGAGCTTCATCTTCACGACAGCGGCGTTACGGCCAGACTTGTTGTATTCGGCCTTCTGAACCACGAGGGCGTCGCTGCCCACCATGATCACGTTGCCGGAGCGGAGTTCCATTGCGGTTTTCATGCTGTTTCCTGCTGTGCTGTTGATCGCGGCACGTGCCACGGATAAAAGGTAACTTATTATTCTATCTCATCTTTACAGAACTGCACCAGGTTTTGGGCGAGCTCGCCCGCCTCGCGCAGACCGGCAGACCATGCCTTGCCGTGGGCGGCCAGCGCCGGTAGCGCCTGCCGGAAAGCCGGCCAGGCTCCGGCAACGCCCTGTCCCCGGTTCCATGCCTGCCAGAAGGCGGTGACGGCCTCGGCGGCGGCCGGTTCCAGCCCCGGCCGGAAGCGGGCCAGGAAGGCATCCAGTTTTTCGAGGTGGGCATCCTCGTCCTGCACGTAGATGTGCCAAACGAAGGGATGCGCCGCCCACTGGGCGCGAACGAACGAATCCTCACCGCGCACGAAATTGAGATCGCAGGCCCACAGCAGCTCGTCGTACCGGGGCTGGGCGACGAAGGGCAGGATCTGCACGGTCAGGGCATCGCGCACCAGGCGGTCGCCGGCACGCAGGTCGGTGAGGCCGAAGATCGGTGCCACGCAAGGCAGCGCCCGCCCTTCCGGCACCAGGCAGGTGACCGGCGTCGGCCCCTGGCGCCAGAGTTCGAGCAGCTCGCCCAGAGCCGGCGTTTCGTAGCAGAACAGCGACACCCGCAGCTCGTCGGGAGCGGGCGGCAGCAGATCCAGGCCACGCCAGAAATCGGCTGGCGAGAAACGCGCCCGGCGGGCGTCGTAGTCGGCCTCGCGGAGCAGGCCGCCGGTCTGGCGATCCAGCCCGGGAAAGAAGAAGTGCTGCCGCAAGGGCAGGCGCGGATGGGGCGACGGCAGGCGATGGCAGCCGGCCACCCAGTCTTCCGCGCTCAGGTATTCGAGATTGATCCACACCGGTTTCGGATCGCGCCGGGCCATCGCCTCGACGAAGCCATCGGGCAGGCCGCACGCAAAGGCCGCGATCACCACCGCGCCGGGTTCCATGTCCGGAAAAGGCGCGGTCCAGTGGCGGATCTGCACCCCTTCGACCTGCTGCACATCCAGTCCCGGAAGCGCCGACGGCACCAGGCGGCAGGCGCTTTTCAGGTCGTCGATCCACAGGCGGACAGCGATGCCGTGTTCGGCCGCCAGTTGACGGGCAAGCCGCCAGCAGACACCTACGTCACCAAAGTTATCCACAACGGCGCAAAAGATGTCCCAGCAGGGCGCTGGAGAATGGGAGAGGGTCAAGGCTGGGGACAAACCGGGGAAAGGTGGACTGACAGATTGTGCACAAACTGGGTAAACGGCGCGAGGCTGAAATTCCTCAACAATCCGCACACACTTCGTGCCCTGCCGTGTCGACAGACTTATGAACTGCCCAAGTGGCTGAATGCGTTAGACTAAAGGGGGTTTTCCACAGAAAACCGGAAAGCGTTAACGTAAACAGTGTTTACATATAAATAAAAACTAACAACACCCTGTTGCGGAGACCACAGGGGCCAGTACGGCGCTGGCCGGAGTCAGAAACAAGAGAGGTAACCGCAATGCTGTCGATCATCGATCTCAGGGATTTCATCGACCTGGACAACGAAACCGTCCAGATCGTCAACGAAACCACCCAGCTTTCCGACGCCCAGGCCACCGCCCTGGCGCGCGAGCTGCTTCGCACCGAACGGGGCATCCACACACTGCACGAGATGTTCCGGGATCAGATCGCCCAGGCGGCCGAGAGCCACGACATCTTCCGGGAGCGGGACCTGCGCAAGGCCTACACCTACTTTGCCCGCAAGTACCCGATGCCCCGGATGCTGTGAGTTCCGGCAGCCAAACTGTGCACAAAGCGGCGGACAGGGCGGGTACAAACTGTGGGCAAGCAGTGATTCAGCACCAGGCTGAAAAACCCTCCCCAATTCGTCCAAGCGTTAACAGGCGCCCTTTCCAGAGCTTTTTCAAGTGAACAAAGGTTTGAGCTAAAACGGTTTTATCGGGTTATCCACAGAAACAGCCCGAGCATAGTTAACAGTATCTTTTATATAAATAGAAAACTTATAAAACCCAGTTCTGCAGCCAGCTCGCCAAACCTGAGCCCAAAATGGGCGTTCAAAACTTTTTTGGTGTGAGGCGTTAAATTCAGCCCTGATCAGGCTGACGGCGCGATACCGGAACCGATACACTGCGCAGCTGACTTCCGGAGCGAGCCTTGCGTTTCGAACACCTCATCGAGATCAACGACCCTCTCAATCCGCTCATCGAACCCCTCAGCCGCGAACAGGTGTGGGACGGCCTGATGTACCGGGTCGACGAACCCACGGTCTTCCTGCCCGGACTGGAACGCTGTGTGATCCTGTCCCGCAGCGCCGACCGGGTCGAACGGGAACTGTATTTCGGCCAGGTCCGCATCCGCGACACGGTGACCTTCGCGCTGCACGACTGGGTGTGCTTCGAATCGGCTGCCAACGCCGAACACGCCGGCGGCAGGCTGACGATCAGCCTCGGTCAGCCCGAGCCCGGGCGGCTGTTCCTGCGTTTCACCTACGAAACCACGCTGCCCGAGGGCATGGCGCCGGGCGAATTCCTGCAGGTGTCGGAGTTCGTCAAGTCCGCCTACCGGGAATCGGATGTGGACACCGTTCGCATCATCCGGATGATCGCCGCCAACGGCCGGCCCCAGTAGGCGCCCGCCAGATCACGAAAAGACAAGAACAGCAGGAGATCCCATGACTATCGAACGACCCGCGATCCAATCCTTCCAGCCGCCGGTGCGCACCCTGATGGGCCCCGGGCCTTCCGACGTGCCGCCGCGGGTGCTTTCCGCCCTTGCCCGACCCACCGTCGGCCATCTGGATCCGAGCTTCGTCGGCATGATGGACGAGGTGAAGACGCTGCTGCGCTATGCCTTCCAGACCCGCAACGACCTGACTTTCCCGGTTTCCGGGCCGGGTTCGCTGGGCATGGAGACCTGTTTCGTCAATCTGGTAACCCCGGGTGACAAGGTCATCGTGTGCGTGAACGGCGTGTTCGGCGGTCGGATGGTCGAGAACGTGCGACGCCTGGGCGGCACGCCGGTGATCGTCGAGGATGCGTGGGGCTCGCCGGTGGATCCGGCCAAGGTCGAGGACGCCTTCAAGGCCAATCCGGACGCGCGTCTGTTTGCCTTCGTGCATGCCGAGACGTCCACCGGCGCCCTGTCGGATGCCGCAACCCTGGCGGCCATCGCCCGTCGCCACGACGCGCTGACGATCATGGACTGCGTCACGTCCCTGGGTGGCGTGCCGGTGCTGCTGGACGAGTGGGGCATCGACGCGGCCTATTCGGGCAGCCAGAAGTGCCTGTCGTGCACGCCAGGCCTGTCGCCGGTGAGTTTTTCGGAAGCCGCGGTGGCTCGCATCCGCGCCCGCACGACGCCCTGCCCGAGCTGGTTCCAGGATCTGGGCCTGGTGCTGGGCTACTGGAGCGGCGCCAAGCGCACCTACCACCACACCGCGCCGGTCAATCCGCTGTACGGCCTGCACGAATCCCTGGTGATCCTCGCCGAGGAAGGCCTCGAGGCCGCCTGGCAGCGCCATCGCGACAATCACCTGCGTCTGGCGGCGGGTCTGCAGAAGCTGGGGCTGGATTTCGTGGTGCGGGAAGACGCGCGTCTGCCGCAGCTCAACACGGTGTGGGTGCCGCAGGGCGTGGATGAGGCCGCCTGTCGGGCCCGTCTGCTGAACGAATTCGGGCTGGAGATCGGTGCCGGCCTCGGCGCCCTGGCCGGCAAGGTGTGGCGCATCGGCCTGATGGGCCACTCGAGCCGCGCATCCAACATCGCCCTGTGCCTGGCGGCGCTGGAGACGGTGATCCGCGGCTGATTCCAGCCTCCGGATGTGCCAGAGAGGCAGCCGGCCCTAGCGGGTGGCTGCCTCGATTTCTTTCCGGCGCTCCTCGGCCTGTTGCTGGGCAGCGTCGAGCTGGTTGGTGATCTGGACCTGGGCGGCCTTGGCCTGTTCGGCCTCCTGGGCCTTGAGCTTCGCGGCGGTGGCGGCGCTGCTGCCGACATCGCCAAGGCCGCAGGCGCACAGCAGCAAGGAGGCGGTGAGGGACACCACGATGCGGAACGTGGATCCGCGGCCGGATTGCGGATCTTGTGGTCTGGTTGGCATGGTTTTCTCCGGAAAAAAGGCAGGCCAGCGGCCATTCTGCGCCGTCCGGAGCGGGTTCGGGGTGGTTACCGGGAGGTGACGGTGGTGCCATGCCGGCAGCCACCGTCATCGGGGGCGGAAGGCCTTACTTCTTGGCGCCTTCGCCGCCAGCCACGCTCAGTTCGCCCTTCAGCTTGGCGATGCTCTTTTCGCCAAAGCCCTTCACGTTCTTCAGGTCGTCCAGGCTCTTGAACGGGCCGTGCTTGCTGCGGTAATCGACGATGGCCTGGGCCTTGGACGGGCCGATGCCCTTCACGCCGTCGAGGTCGGCCGGGGTGGCGGTGTTGATGTTGACCGCCGCGAAGGCGAGGTTGATGCCGGCAAGGCCGAGACCAAGGGCGCACACAAGGCGGGACAGGATGTTTTTCATGATGCTCTCCGGTTAAATGAGCTTTGTATTTTACTGTAAGAAATAACACTAAATGCAAGCGGAATTTTCATGACTGATTTCGTTGTCGCCTGCACGTCCGGCAACATTTGGAGACTGTTTTCGCCATAACCGATGGCAGGTTCGCGCGTTGAAGGGGGACATCCTCGCTGGAGCGCTCCATGAAACGCCTGATCGCCACTGTTCTCCTCGCCGCTTCCCTTGGCGGCTGCATCGTTGCGCCGCCGGCCCCGGGCTACTACGGCCATCGCCATCCGCGCTACGTGGAGCCACCGGTGGTGGTGGTGCCGCCCTACCGCGGTCACGGTGGCCCGCGCCACGGCTGGGATCGTGACCGGGGCGGAGACTACGGCCGGCGCTGGTAAGCCGCTGGCGTAAAGCTGGGCAAATTTCCGCCGGCGGAGGCGGGTTCGGGGTTATCTTTCGCCCTGAATCCCGATCGTCCTCCGCCGATGCACGCCGCCACCGCCCAGACCGCCCGTGAACACCGCCTGACCCTTGTCGAAGTGCTCGACATGCTGGTGGGCGACGGGCTTGTTGCGCAGATGGACGCCGAGGCGCTGCTGGCATCCCAGGCGCGCAAGCCGGAGGACATCCACCCGCTGCTGCTGGTGGGTCGCCAGAAATGGCCGTCGAAGCTGCCGCCCCACCGCCCGCTGGGCGCGGAGGAACTGACCGAGTGGCTGGCCGGGCGGGTCAAGCTCGATTACTACCGCATCGACCCCCTCAAGATAGACTTCGCGGCGGTGACGGCGGTGATGTCGTCGGCTTACGCGACGCGCTTTGGCGTGCTGCCGGTGCAGGTTGGCCTGCGGGAGGTGGTGGTGGCGACGACCCAGCCCTTTCTGCGGGAATGGGAGAAGGAAGTCGCCGGCATCCTGAAGAAGGAGATCCGCCGGGTGGTGGCCAACCCGGCCGACGTGGCGCGCTATCTGGTCGAGTTCTACAACCTGGCCCGCTCGGTGAAGAACGCCGTGCAGAGCAGCGGCGGCCACGGGGGCGGCAGCAGCCTGTCGAGCTTCGAGCAGCTGGTGGAGATCGGCCAGGCGAACAACCGCCAGTACGACGCCAACGACCGCCACATCATCAACATCGTCGACTGGCTGTGGCAGTACGCCTTCGAGCAGCGCGCCAGCGACATCCACATCGAGCCCCGGCGCGACATGGGCGTGGTGCGCTTCCGCATCGACGGGGTGCTGCATCAGGTCTATCAGATGCCGATGCCGGTGCTGGTGGCGATGACCAGCCGGATCAAGATCCTCGGCCGGATGGACGTGGTGGAGAAGCGCCGTCCCCAGGACGGCCGCGTGAAGACCCGGGTGGCGAGCGGCAAGGAGGTCGAGCTGCGCCTCGCCACGCTGCCCACGGCCTTCGGCGAGAAGCTGGTGATGCGCATCTTCGATCCTGAGGTGCTGGTTCGCAACATGGTCGAGCTGGGCTTTTCGGAGCAGGACGAGGCGCGCTGGAAGTCGATCTCCGGCCGGCCCAACGGGATCATCCTGGTCACCGGCCCCACCGGCTCGGGCAAGACCACCACGCTGTACTCGACCCTCAAGCAGCTCGCCACGCCGGAGGTGAATGTCTGCACCATCGAAGACCCGATCGAGATGGTGGAGCCGGCCTTCAACCAGATGCAGGTGCATCAGGCCATCGACCTGGGGTTTGCCGAGGGCGTGCGGGCGCTCATGCGGCAGGACCCGGACATCATCATGGTCGGCGAGATCCGCGACCTGCAGACCGCCGAGATGGCGATCCAGGCGGCGCTCACCGGGCATCTGGTGCTCTCGACGCTGCACACCAACGACGCCCCGTCGGCGATCACCCGGATGCTCGACCTGGGCGCGCCGGCCTACCTGCTCAACGCCACCCTGCTGGGCATCATGGCCCAGCGGCTGGTGCGGGTGCTGTGCCCCCACTGCAAGGCCGCCCACCCGCCGACGCCCGAGGAGGAGGCGATCTGGGATCACCTGGTGGCGCCCTGGAAGGTCGCCCGGCCGCCGCGCATCCACCGGGCGGTGGGCTGCATGGAATGCCGGATGACCGGCTTCATGGGGCGCATCGGGCTGTACGAAATCCTGCTGATGTCGCCGGAGATCCGCAAGGTGGTGTCGGCCGATCTCGATCTGGCGCGGGTGCGGGAGCTGGCCATCCGCGAGGGCATGCGCCCGCTGCGTCTGTCCGGCGCGGCCAAGGTGGCGGCGGGCATCACCACGCTGGAGGAAGTGGTCAAGGTGGCCCCGCCGGCCGACGACGAGGGGCACTGATCCCCGGGCAAACCGCAACTGCCGCGGCGCAGCAATTTCGGTTAGGCTCGACGGTTTCGATCTGCGCCCGCCCCTCCGATGTCCGGCTTTCTCCACCAGCTCAACCTGGCCGCGCCCTTCTTCGCGCTGGTCTTCATCGGCTACGGGCTGATGCGCTTCTCCGGTTGGCCGAAGGCGATGTCCGAGAACCTCTCGCGCTTCGTGTTCTCGGTGGCGATGCCGGCGATGTTGTTCCACATGATGAGCGACCTGTCGCGCCTGCCGCCGGTGGATGCGCGCCTGCTGATTGCCTTCTTCGGGAGCTGCGCGATCGTCTTTGCCATCGGTCGGGTGGTGAGCTGGAAGCTGTTTGGCCTCAATGGCCAGGCCCAGTCGATCTTCGCGATGGGCGGGGTGTTCTCGAACAACGTGTTCCTGGGGATCCCGCTCGCCAAGGTGGCGCTGGGCGATGCGGCGATGCCCTCGGTGGCGCTGGTGCTGGTGTTCAACTCGCTGATCCTGTGGACGCTGGTGACGATCAACATCGAATGGGCGCGCCACGGCAGCTTCTCGGTGAAGGGCTTTGCGAAGACCCTGCGCGGCGTGCTCACCAACCCCATCGTGGCGAGCATCCTGTCGGGCAGCCTGTTCGGTGTGTCGGGGCTGGCGGTGCCCGATCTGATCGACCGGCCGCTGGCGATGATCGGCCAGGCCGCCGCGCCGATGGCGATGATCGTGCTGGGGATGGGGCTGGCCGAATACGGCGTGCGTGAAGGCTGGCGGATCAGCACCGGGATTACCGTGCTCAAGCTGGTGGTGCAGCCGGCCATCGTCTGGCTGCTGGCCCGGGCGCTCGGTCTGCCAACCATGGAGACCCAGGTGGTGGTGATGCTGGCGTCCCTGGCGGTGGGCGCCAACGTGTATCTGATGGCCCGCCAGTTCAAGCTGATCGAGGGCCCGGTGGCGGGCAGCCTGATCCTGTCCACCGCCCTGTCGTCGGTGACGACGCCGCTGGCGCTGGCCCTGATGGGCGCGACGCCTCCGTGATTCGGCCCGCCGCCGCGAACTCCGCCTGCTGCAGGCGGTCTTTCCGCTTTGCCTTTCCGTGAGTCGCCGATGCCCTCGTATTCCCCGTTGAGCCGTTTCCTGCCGGCGATCGCGCTGATCGTGCTGTCCTGTACCTGGGGCTACACCTGGGTGCTCATCAAGCAGGCGCTGACTTACGCCTCCCCCTTTGCGGTGGCGGCCCAGCGCTGCGTGGGCGGCACCCTGGCGCTGATCCTCGCGGTGCGCCTGTCGGGCAAGTCGATGCGGCTGGCGGCGCCGGGGGCGACGGTGCTGATCGGGCTGGTGCAGGTGGCCGGCTTCACGCTGCTGCAGACATCGGCGCTGGTGGAAGGCGGCCCGGGCAAGACCGCGGTGCTGATCTTCACGATGCCGATCTGGACGCTGCTCCTGGGCTGGCCGCTGCTCGGCGAGCGGGTGCGCGGCAAGCAGTGGCTGGCGGCCGCCAGCACCCTGGGCGGGCTGATGCTGATCATCGAGCCCTGGAACATGCACACCAGCCTGCTCAGCAAGGCGCTGGGGCTCGGCGCGGCCCTGTGCTGGGCCGTGGGTACCATCCTCATCAAGCGGCTGCGTCAGGCCCGTCCTGTGGATCTGCTGGTGCTCACCATGTGGCAGATGATCTTCGGCTCGATCCCGCTGGCGATCATCGCCGCGGTGCTGCCCGGCGAGCCGACCCGCTGGACGATGGACTACGTGCTGATCCTCAGCTTCCTGTCGGTGGCGAGCGTGGCCCTGTGCTGGTGGCTGTGGGTGTGGATCCTCGACCGGGTGCCGGCGTGGGAAGCCAGCCTGTCGGTGCTGGGTACGCCGGTGGTGGCGATCCTGTCGTCGCGCCTCACGCTGGGCGAGGCCTTCAAGGCCAGCGAGGTGGCCGGCATCGTGCTGATCGGCGGCGGGCTGGCGTTGCTGTCCCTGTTCGGCTGGCTGGCCAGCCGGCAGGCGGCGAGGGCCTAAACCGCCCGCCCCGGAGGGCGATGTTTTCGGTCGGGGTGCGTCTGGCCTGTTCACTCCGGCGGTGTCCGTCGCTATAGTCCGCCCCGCGGTCTGTGTACCGCTTCAAGCGTGATGAGCGGGGCTGCCGTGTGCCGGCCCCGGAAACTTAAGCCGGGGCCGTTCTCCCCCGTCCCGGCGGCTGGCGTCGTGTTGCGATGCCGTTTCGAGGAGCTGTCGATGACTTCCGTGCCCTTTGCCCGGCGCGCGCTGCTGCGTGCCTTTGCCGTTTCTGCCCTGGCCGCCGCTGCCGGCGTGCCCTTCGCCGCCCAGGCCGAGGACGTCCTGCGTGTCTCGGCGATCCCCGACGAGGCGCCCACCGAGCTGCAGCGCAAGTTCGCCCCGCTGGGCGCGTATCTCGAAGCGGAAACCGGGATGAAGGTCGTCTTCGTGCCGGTGACCGACTACGCCGCGGTGGTCGAAGCCCTCGCCACCCGCAAGCTCGACATGGCCTGGCTGGGCGGTTTCACCTTCGTGCAGGCCAGGATCCGCACCGGCGGCACCGCCGTGCCGCTGGTCCAGCGGGCCGAGGACGCGAAGTTCACCTCGCGCTTCATCACCGCCAGCGACAGCATCAAGACCTTCGCCGACCTGAAGGGCAAGACCTTCGCCTTCGGCGCGCCCTCGTCCACCTCCGGCCACCTGATGCCGCGCTACTTCCTGGGCCAGGAAGGCATCAACCCGGACAAGGATTTCAAGACGGTGGCCTTCTCCGGCGCCCACGATGCCACCGTGGCCTTCGTGCAAGGCGGCAAGGTGGATGCCGGCGTGCTCAACACCTCGGTGTGGGACAAGCTGGTCGAGCAGAAGAAGGTGGATACCAGCAAGGTCCGCGTCTTCGCCACCACGCCGCCCTACTTCGACTACAACTGGACGGTGCGCGGCGACCTCGACCCGAAGATCCAGGAAAAGCTCAAGCAGGCCTTCCTGAAGCTCGACCCGGCCAACCCGGCCCACAAGGAAATCATGGCCCTGCAGCGCGCCAGCAAGTTCATCCCCACCAAGGCGGAGAACTACAAGGGCATCGAAAGCGCCGCCCAGGCCGCCGGCCTGCTGAAGTAAGGCGCGCCGCCCGGCGCGGGGCTTTCCCCGCCGGGCCGCCCAAGGATCACCATGAACCTCTCCCTCGAAGGCGTGGGCCTCGTCCATGCCAACGGCCATCAGGCCCTGCGCTGGATCGACCTGCATGTCGAGGCCGGCGAGCGGGTTGCGCTGATCGGCGCGTCCGGTGCCGGCAAGACCACCCTGCTGCGGGTGCTCGCCGCGGCCCTGCGCCCGAGCGGGGGGCGGCTGCGGATGGAGGGTGGAGACCCGTGGGCGGCGTCGCCGGCGCAGTTGCGCCGGTTGCGCGCGCGCATCGGCCTCGTCCATCAGGCCCCGCCGATCCCGCCCCGCCAGCGGGTGGTGACGGCCGTGCTGGCCGGCCGGCTGGGTCAGTGGCCGCTGTGGAAATCCCTCGCCTCGCTGGTGCTGCCGGCGGACGCCGAAGGCGCCCGGCACGAGCTGGCCCGCCTCGATCTGGCCGACAGGCTCTTCGAGCGCTGCGACCGCCTCTCCGGCGGCCAGCTCCAGCGGGTGGCCCTGGCCCGGGTGCTGTACCAGCAGCCCGATCTGCTGCTGGCCGACGAGCCGGTGTCGGCGATGGATCCGGCGCTGTCCGAACTCACCGTGGCCCTGCTCAACGAAGAAGCCACCCGCCGCGGCGTGACCCTGGTGGCAAGCCTCCACGCGGTGGATCTGGCCCTGCGGCACTTTCCGCGGGTGGTGGGGGTGAAGGACGGCGGCGTGCTGTTCGACCTGCCGGCGAGTCAGGTGACCGAGGGCCAGCTGCGCGAGCTCTACGCCGCCGAGGGCGGGCTGCCGATCGCCGGGGCACCGGCCTCGGCAATCGTCGACCTTTCGCCGCTGCGTTGCTCATGAGCGGGATGCTGTTTTTCGTGAATCCGGCTGTAGGTCGGACTTCAGTCCGACAATTCCCTGCATGCTCGACGCGTGATGTCGGACTGAAGTCCGACCTACAGGATCGGCGGAGCCAGGGGCGATGAGCGCCTCCGTCCGCGATCCTGCCGCCCTGCCCCGCTTGGGCTGGACGCTCGTGGCGCTGGTGCTGCTGTGGCCGCTCCTGCGGCTCACCGATTTCCGTCCGGCGGCGCTGTTCGACGACGGCAACCTCAATGCGATGGGGCATTTCGTCGGCGGGTTCCTGCCGATGGAGACTTCACCAGATTTCCTCGCCCTGCTCGGCAAGGCGACCATCGAGACCCTGGCGATGGCTACCGCCGGCGTGGCGGTGGCTTTCGTGCTGGCGGTGCCGCTGGGCCTCGCGATGACCCGCAGCCTGTCGGTGTCGCGCCTCGGGCCGGGGCGCGGCGGCTGGATCGGCCAGTTGCTGCGGGCGCTGGTGCGGGCCGTGCTGGCGGTGCTGCGCGGGGTGCCGGAGCTGGTGTGGGCGCTGCTTTTCGTGCGCGTCTTCGGCCTGGGCGCGGCGGCCGGCGTGCTGGCGCTGGGCATCACCTACGGCGGCATGCTCGGCAAGGTGTATGGCGAGATCCTCGAATCCACCGACGACCAGCCCACCCGCGCCCTGCTCGAAGCCGGCAGCGGACGCCTCGCGGCCTTCTGCTACGGCCTGCTGCCCAACGCCGGGCAGGAGCTGGTCTCCTACACCGTGTATCGCTGGGAGTGCGCGGTGCGCGCCTCGGTGGTGATGGGCTTCGTGGGCGCCGGCGGGCTTGGTCAGCTGATGGACCAGTCCATGAAGATGCTCAACGGCGGCGAGGCGGCGACCATCCTGGCCACCTTTCTGGCGCTGGTGGTGGCGGCCGACGCCATCTCCGAGCTGCTGCGGCGGAGGCTGGCATGAGCGTGGGCTTCCGTAGGTCGGACTTCAGTCCGACAAACCCCTGCCTGATCAACGCGTGCTGTCGGACTGAAGTCCGACCTACAGGTCATCCACTTTGCGCCGGGGGGCCGCGATGAAACCCGGCGTCACCTTCGGCGGCCTCGCCGCGATCGTGCTGGTGCTGGCGGCGGTGGCGGGTAGCTTCGCCTACCTGGACATGCCGCTGGGCGCGCTGTTCACGGGCGCCGCGGCGGGCGAGGCGGTGGCTTTCGTGCAGCGCTTCTTCCCGCCGGATCTGTCGGCGGATTTCCTCGCCAAGGTGGGCGGCGCGGCGCTGGAGACGCTGGCGATCTCGCTGGTCAGCACGCTGCTGGCGGCCATTGCCGGGGCGCTGCTGGCGATGCCGGCGGCCGGACGGCAGGGGCGGGCGGTGCGTCGCGTCGCGCGTTTCGTGTTGAATCTGCTGCGTTCGGTGCCCGAACTGGTGTGGGCCACGCTGATGGTGCTGGCGGCGGGCCTCGGGCCTTTTGCGGGCACTCTGGCGCTGGCGCTGCACACCACCGGCGTGCTCGGCCGGCTGTTTGCCGAGGCGCTGGAGAACGCCCCGCCGACCCCGGCCGAGGCGCTTGCCGGCAGCGGCACGCCGGCGGTCGCGGCCTTCCTCTACGGCACGCTGCCGCTGGTCGCCCCCCAATGGCTGGCCTACAGCCTGTACCGCTGGGAGATGAACATCCGGATGGCAGCGATTCTCGGCTTCGTGGGCGCCGGGGGCTTGGGCGGGCTGCTGTACTACAGCCTGTCCCTGTTCCACGAGGCCCAGGCCAGCACGGTGATCCTCGCCATGCTGGCGATGGCCATCGCGGTGGATGGCGCCAGCGCCTGGCTGCGCCGCAAGGCCTGATCGCGCATGCCCCTCCCGGGGGCTTTCGATCTGGATTACCCTTGGGCGATGAGTCGCCTCCATCCGCCTTCTGACCTCTCACGCCGGAGCCGCCGCTGATGCTGTGGGAAGCCCTCGGTGCCGCCCGCGATCTCGGGCGCGTCCATGACATCGCTGCGGTGCTGATCCGCTACGGCTTCGGTGATCTCGTCCAGCGCCTGGGCATGGCGCGGGCGCTGGAGCGGGCCGGCAAGGTGCTGCATCTGCGCGGCCAGGACGACATCGCCCGGCTCGAACCGGCCGCCCGGGTGCGGCGCGCGCTGGAGGAGCTCGGCCCCACCTTCGTGAAGCTCGGGCAGATTCTCGCCACCCGCGCCGATCTCTTTCCGCCGGAATGGATCGCCGAGTTCGGCAAGCTGCAGGACGCGGCGCCGGCGGTGCCCTTCGAGGCCATCCGCGACCAGCTCGCTGAAGACCTGGGCGATCTCCCCGAAAACATCTTCACCGAACTCGACACCACGCCCCTGGCCGCAGCCAGCTTGGCCCAGGTGCATCGGGCGCGGCTGGCGGACGGCACGCCGGTGGCCCTCAAGGTGCGCCGGCCCGGGATCCGCCCGGTGATCGAGGCCGACCTGCGGCTGCTGGCCCGGCTGGCCGAGATCGTCGAGGCCGAGGCGCCGGACCTGCGCCGCTACCGCCCCCGCGAGGTGGTGCGCCAGTTTGCCCATTCCCTGCGCCGGGAGCTGGATTTCTCGGCCGAAGGGCGCAACGCCGAACGCATCGCCGCGAGCTTCGTGGATCAGCCGGAGATCGTCGTGCCGCGCATCCACTGGCAATGGTCGGGCGAGCGGCTCAACGTGCAGGATTTCATCGAGGGCGTGCCCGGCCGCGCGGTGACCGCGCTGCCCGAAGGCTACGACCGCCGCCTGCTGGCCCGGCGGGGCGCCCGCGCGGTGCTCAAGATGGTGCTGGAGGACGGCTTCTTCCACGCCGATCCGCACCAGGGCAACGTGTTCTACCTGCCCGACAACCGCCTCGCCTTCATCGACTTCGGGATGGTCGGGCGGCTGCCCGAGGCCCGGCGCTACGAGGTGGCCGAGCTGCTCCACGGGCTGGTGGACCGGGACGGCGGGCTGGTCACCCAGGTGCTGCTGGGCTGGAGCGACGCGGCCGAGGCCGACAGCGTATCCCTGCGCGCCGACATCGACCGCTTTGTGGATGAGTACCACGGCGTGCCCCTCCGGCAGCTGGATTTCGGCGCCATGCTGGGCGACGTGGTGGGCATCCTGCGGGAGCACGGCCTCGCCCTGCCCCCGGATCTGGCGCTGATGATCAAGGCCTTCATCACCCTCGAAGGCCTCGGCCGCCAGCTCGACCCGGATTTCGACATTGCCGGCGAGGCCGCGCCCTATCTGCGCGAGGTGATCCTCGCCCACCACGCGCCGGACGCCATCGCCCGGCGCGGCTGGCGCGGGCTGGTGTCAGTGGCCGACCTGCTGGCTGGGCTACCCCACGATCTGGCCCGCCTGCTGCGCATCGCCCGACGGGGCAGCCTGAAGCTGGAGGTGGACGTGCCGCCCCTGAAGGCCTTCGGCGACCAGCTCGACCGGGCCGCCAGTCGGCTGACGATGGGCATCGTCACCGCCGCGCTGATCGTCGGCTCGTCCATCGCCCTCACCGTCAATCGCAGCGATTCGGTGTCGCTGATCGGCCTGTTGGGCTTTGTGGGCGCGATGCTGGGCGGCTTGTGGGTGCTGGTGTCGGTGTGGCGCGGCGGGCGCTGATCCGGCCCGGCAAGGTTTTTCTGACCGAAGACAGGAGGAGCGGCAATGTCGAATCCGATGCTGAGCGGAAAACGGGTGCTCGTCACCCACGCGGACCAGTTCATGGGGCCCGTGCTGTGCGACGTGTTCGAGCGCCACGGCGCCGTGGTGATCCGCGATACCGATCCCCTGCGGGCGCCCGGTGCTGTCGAGGCCTTGGTGGCCAGGGCCGGGCAGATCGACGCGCTGGTGGCCAATCTGGCGATCACCGCGCCCACCACCGCGGTGACGGACGTGACCGACGACGAGTGGCAGGACTGTTTCGCCGCGCTGGTGCATCCGCTGGCCACCCTGTGCCGGGCGGTGCTGCCGGCGATGATCGAGCGGCGTGCCGGCAAGATCCTGGTGATGGGCAGCGCCTCGGCCCTGCGCGGCATGAAGCGCGCGTCCAGCTACAGCGCCGCCCGGGGCGCCCAGCTGGCCTATGTGCAGGCGGTGGGCGTGGAAGTGGCGCCCCACAACGTGCAGGTCAATGCCATCGCCCAGAACTTCGTCGATAACCCCACCTACTTCCCGCCCGAAGTGCAGGCCAACCCGCGCTTCCAGGAACGCCTGAAGCGCGAGGTGCCCCTGGGCCGGCTGGTGGGCGCCAACGAGGACGCCGAGTTTGCCGCCTACCTGTGCAGCGACGCCGCCAACTGCTTCGTGGGGCAGGTGTTTCCGGTGTGTGGCGGGTGGGTGCCGCGCTAGCCGCTGCAAGTCTGGCTGCCCGTTATTGAGATAGGTCGTGTTGTTGCGGGTTGGATGCAGGTGGTTCAATGACTACAGAATTACGTTTGGTGTGGCTCAGAGTCCCGTAAAGTGACGTCATTAAGATAAGTGTTTTCGCTTTATCGTTGGGGCTAATACAAGCTTCCCGTCTGCTTTGACTTCGAGTACCTGAACGCGAATCGGCATTCCTAATGAGTAATCCGTTTGTCTGTATTTTTCGAGAAAAAATTTTTGTTTGTGAACAAGGCCTTTGTTATTGCCGATTCGGACGAATAGTCCGTAATCCTTTATACCAGTAATGATCGCTTCGCATTTCTCTCCGACTTTTAAATGTGCGTCACTAGCCATTGGGAGTGCTTGATCTATTGCTGGCGCGAGTTCCAGTCCTCTGTCCTTCTGCCCAAGCACTTTCACCTGCATCGAACTTCCTTTTGGGTGCATGGCCCGGAATTCTGAGAAGTTTGAACATTGACTTGAATGTAGTAGCCCTGTCCTAGGGTAGATCTCTACGATTAAGCCGTAGTCGCGCTGGTCTAAAACCTTCCCTTCGTGGATGTCTCCCACCTTGATGTCGATCGGCTTCTTAATTCCGACCTCAACATAATCCTTCGATGGATTAATTATGAGGACAAAGAACTCCATTTTTGAGCCTTTTTCAAGGCGAAGGCGGTGGTTATTATTTAGCCATCGTGCCATTAGTCCTATTTCAAGTTCGACCGAAAAAAATTGGTCTCTTTTCGCAGTAATAACGCCTTGAATTGGCCTGTTTGTAATCATTGCTTCGCGCGCATATCTCCATGCTGGCGCGGTAGTTCGGTTGGAAACCGAATGTGCCAAACCCTGTATTTTTATTGGAAAATCCGATTTTTTATTTTTTATATTGCTGAGGACTTGATCAATTATTCGCCAATGCCCGTTGTTAGGGCAGGCTATTAACCGTCGAGCTAACTCATCGGACAGTTTCAATGACGCGGGGTGTTGAGGTGCATTTGCAATGAACTTTGCAGCTCGGATCAACCAACCTGGTTCATTGACTCCTGTTCTAGCTAGGTGTAGTGCGGCAGTGTCGAGAAAGGAAGTTTCAACGTAGGAGTGGTCTAGTAGTGTTTCACAGACAAGACACCAGTCAGCCCGACTACTTCGTCCTTCCAACCACTGATGCCCTTGCTGCAGCAGGGCCATCGAGGTCAGTCTGGATGGAAAATTAATTGCGTGCGCCAACAAATCTCGCCAAATGTGGGTCCACTCGGGGCGTTCTTCGCGCCCGATGAGCCATTGACAACCGAGACGGAATAGATCGTGAAGACCTTGTTGCGAGGGCAACAAAGTTGCGTTGGCGATTAAATCTTGCCAGACGTGGGCCCAATCAGCACGAGTTTCCCGGCCTGAAAGCCAGCTGTGACCTATTGTGAGTAGATCGATGAAGGTCTGGGAGGATGGTCGTGACCGGCAGTTAGCGATCAAACTTTGCCAGACGTGTGCCCAATCAGAGCGACCTTCGTTGCCTGTGAGCCAGCTGTGCCCAATAAGAATTAAATCGTCGAGAACCTGCGGTGATGGCAACGTCGCGGCCTCAGTAAGTAAGTCTTGCCAGATAAAGGTCCAGTCTGGGCGCTCTTCACGTCCAGATAGCCAATTACGACCAATTACGCGCAACTCTGCGAGTGTTAGTGAGTCTGGCAGTGCCGTAGAACTAGCACGTAAGGTCTGCCAGACGTGTGTCCACTCTGCGCGATCCTCATGCCCTTTGAGCCAGTGGCGCCCACGGGATAGCAGATTCTCTAGTAGGGGTTGTGATGTCGGCAGTACCAAGTCTAAGTTAGCAGAAAGCAAAGCTTGCCAAACGTGTGTCCACTCGGCACGTTCTTCACGCCCGTCGAGCCAATGCCCCCCGAGCGCTAATAGATCGATACGGGTTATTGAGTGTGGCAGCGACTGCGGATTCTCAAGCAGGGTCTGCCATACGTAAAACCACTCAGCGCGTTCCTTATGATCTGAGAGCCACCGATGGCCGAGGATTAGCAGATGAGCTAGTGCTTGAGACTGCGGCGGTTCCAAGTGATTTTTGAGCAAAGCGCGCCAAACGTAAAACCATTGCGGCGCATCTTCTCTTCCGGCGAGCCACTTGTGGCCAATAGATAGCAAATCACTGAGGGGTATAGTTTGCGGGATGGCTGAAGCGCACTCGAGCAAGGTTTGCCAGATGTGGGTCCATTCTGAACGCTCTTCGCGCCCGATGAGCCAAGCTTTGCCGAGAGATATCAGCTCATTAAGGAGCAATGTCGGCGGTAGCTGTTGGGCAATGGATAGTAGGTGCTGCCAAACATACGCCCATTCGCGGCGGTTCTCATGCTTCGAAAGCCAGTTTCGACCGAGTCTGAGTAGATCGCTGGAAGCCTTTGATGGAGATTGAGTTTTCGCGTTATCTAGCAGGGATCTCAAGACATACGGCCATTCGGCACGTTCTTCGCGACCGGATAGCCAGTCATTGCCCAATGATGAGAGTTCGGCTGCCACTTCGTCACGCTGTTGCGCGAGTCCGAGCAGGTCTTCCAGAACATAGGCCCAGTCAGGCCCGTCGTGTTCGGCATGAAGCCTGCGTAGACCTAGCGCCAACACTGGATCGTTCTCCCAGTTTTCAGCCTCTTGTTCTGGCAGTAGTTTTTTCCAGACGTAATGCCAATCGGGCCGACGAATGCTTCGCTCTAACCAGTGCAACCCTATAGTGCGCCAAGGATCGCTTCCACCTGAACTAGTTAAGCATTCTTCCCAAATTAATGACCACATTTGGTGCTTGAGCCGCACGGGGTTCGGCAAATGAGTCCTTGCCCACTCAAGCAATGCCGGACGTTCTGATATGCGGTGTGCAAGGCGCATCCAGCAATATGGCCAGACTTCTAATGCCTTATCAAGCTTTGCGAGTGCCGCATCAGCCAGATTGCCGCCCAGTGTCTCTTCGATTTCAGGATGACGCTGTGCCCAAGAAGCCCAGCATGTCGCTATGACAGCTGTGTCGTCGTGGGATAGAGTGAGGCTGGTGTGTTTATTCCACTCTTCAGCACAGTTTCTTGATAAGTGTGCGTCATTTGCGATAGTGAGTCGCTTTCCAACAAGACCATTGTCCGGCTCCGAGAACAAACGTAGTAACTGAACTATTAAGCGAGTATTTCGTTCTTCTAGGGAGCGTCGGAAGATAGCTATGAGGTCGTTGGTGTATGCCTCGATATTGCCGGGTTTGCGAAGTGCTAGGTAGAGCGCGTCGGCAAGATGCGGATGCGTCAGTCGGACAATTTGCCCCTTTTCTCCGGTGTCAAGTAAACGAAAGTCCCCGTCCAAATTTAATGAGGTGAGCTTTTCGCGGTCGCTTTCGCTTAGCCAGTCGTACGGCGCACGTAGATACAGGCGATTTAGGGCAAGAGGCAGTCTTAGCGCATCATCAAGATCATTAATCCGTACTCGATCTGCAAACCGTCGTGCAAACTGGCGTAAATCTCCGTGAGTTAGTTCGACAGCCAGTGAGATGAAAAGCCCACCGTCGTCTTCATGCGTTTGCTCGAATGCGGGGCCAAGTTGAGGAGTCCGTCCGGTGCGTTCCTGATACCACTCACCAATCGCTTGTGACTCGCTTCCTGCGATGGGGGGCACAATTTCGCGGTGAACCGCGAATCCTCTATAGCGCGAGTCCTCCTCGAATGCTTCAGCAAATTCCGTTGGGCCGCAGGTGAGGATCAGGGGCCATACCCGGTAGCCGCATTCGTCGATGAACGTGCCAAGGCTCTCCAGATCAAGCCGGGTGCGCGCGTCGCGATCGTAGAGGTCGTCGATTGCGATGAACTCCGGGCAGAGTTCGGCGGGAACTTCGGCGAGGGCGCGTAGGGCGGGTTCCAGTTGTTCCGCGCGTCCGCCCAGCCACAGCACACGCCTGCCGTCGAGGACGAGACTTTCGACCAACTGCAGCATGAGTACGCTCTTGCCGACACCGGAACGTCCGGCGAGCCAGAACACGCGGGCGGCGCATTGAAGATCCCGATGGCGGAGGTCGGCGCGTGTGAGCAGGTTCGCCAGCATTGCATCGCGCCGTTGGGGGCGAGGCATGTATTGCTGGTCGCGCAGCCGTGCAAGAGTTATCTCGCGACCGATCTCGAGGGTGGGGCTGGGATCGGGATTCGGTGCGAAATCCTGGGCGGTCAACAGCGCGCCCGGATGTGTTGCAGAGCGCCGAAGCTCAGCATAGCGTTCGCAGATGTCATCGCGGACGCGTTGGGCGTCGGCTGCGCTCGTGGTGCGCCCGAGCGCCCGATCCAGTGCGAAACGGACAAAACCGTATGGATCGCTGAGGGTGTTCCAGACTGCGACGATGGAGCGCCAGCCGGGGTCGGGTTCGATGCGGGGAGGATGAAGCCGCCCATCGGCAAGGAGCTGCCGTACCGTTGCGTAGGCGGGGTGGTTGGCTGGCAGGGAGGTCCAGTCAATGGGGTTACCCTGGGAGGCGATCAGCTCGAACTGTGCTCTCGGGTGCCAATCTGGATGGGTCTGCTGGAGAAATTGGTCGATTGCGAGGAGTTCGTCCGCCGCATCCTTCAGAGTTGCCGTCGTCAGCGTCCGCTTGGCCTGGATGCAGATTAGCCTGTCGTCGTGTGTGCGTTCGGCGAGATCGGAGAGGGCTTCGAGAAAGACCTGTCCCGCAGTTTCTACCGCTCGATCGTCCCGGCCCAGGGATTCCACGAGGCGGGCCACATATGCCCGCAACTGGTAGTTGAATCCGGCAAGCGCATAGATGCCGCCATGGGCCCTGCGCGGCTGGATCTGCCCGTAATCCGAAAGTACGCCAACCAGGTCTGTCATGAGAAATCGATTGGATAAAAGGACGGAAATCCTCCAGCGAGTTCATGAGGACTTCAGGTTTGCCTTGCGGCGAGCCTATGGTTGCAGGCCCATGTCGATCATTCGAGTCGGATAGCCTTGCCGAGACAGGATGTTACCAGCATCCGTCAGCTATTTTGAGAAGGTCGTTACTGGCTTCTAATGTCAATTGGATTGCTATCCTGACCGTGTCGCCACTAGAATGCCGGCCGCACCATGGCGTGCATTTGACATATATCGACAACCGCGAGGAGGCGTTTTCCCATGTCCCAGAATCTGGTTTCCCTGTCCGTATCCGACGAAGCGATGAAGGAGATCGAGGCCGCCCTGGCCTCGCTCGAGAAACACCTCGACGGGCTGATCTCCCTGTCGGTGGCGGAGCGCGGCGAGCTGGTGAAGATGGGGCCGAAATCCGAGACCTTTGCGCGCAAGGCCCACGATGTGCTGGTGCAGAGCCCGGACATCCTGCCGCGCTCGTTCTCGGTGGAGGAGTTTGGGGCCGACAACCGGGCGCTGGACCAGCTGCGGCCGGTGTTCCTGCGGATCACGGCGCTGGCGGGGCGGGCGGAGGATACCGAGATGGCCCTGGGCAGCGACATCATGAACGCGGCGCTGGATGGCTACCGTTTTGCCAAGTCGGCGGGCAAGGGCACGGCGCTGGACGAGCTGCGGGCCCACGCGGCGGTGCGTTTTGGCAAGGGCGGGCGCGGCGCAGGGGGGCCGGCGGCGTCCTGAGGGGGAATGCCGGGCCCCGTTGCGGCGGGGTCGGACCTTTGACCACCAGTGTTGGCAGTCAGACTGCCAGCACTGGCAGTTCGAGGTGCAGGCGTGGCAGTTTCAGGTGCAGGGTTGCGGGTTTGAGGCGCACGCATGGACCTCTGAGGTGCAACGCCGGACCTCAGAGGTCCATGCATGCAGGTCGGAGGTCCGACCGTGCACCAGAAAGGGGCACGGTTGCCGGTCTGAGGTCCGCGTTTGCGGGTCGGACGTGCAGGGTCGGATGTTCGAGGTGCAGCGCTGGCAGTCTGAGGTGCAGGGGTGGCAGTGGGTGGCCCGCCACCGTCTGCCGGCCGCTCACCACATCAGGTCGTCCGGCACCTGGAAGGCGGCGTAGGGGTCGTCTTCGTCCACTTCGGTGCTGGCTTTCTTCACGCGGACGACGATGTTCGGGTCGCGTTCGGCGATCTTGTCGGCGATGACCTTGGGCACCAGCTCGGCGCTCTCGCCCTGGCAGACGATCACCAGATGCCCGGCGACGATGTGGGCCTGGACGGCGGCGGAGACGTACATCCGCTTGATCTTGCCGTCGTGGGTGTAGTTGTAGGCGATGTCGCCGCGGCCCTTGTCCTGGCGGTTCTGCTTGACCATCTGGATGATCTGGGCGGCGATGGCCTTCTGCAGCGCGGCGGCGTCGCGCTGGGCGTTGAGCTCGCGGGCGCGCTCGGCGTTCTTGCGCTGGGTTTCGAGGGCGGCGAGGCGGGCTTCGTCGACGCTCTCGGTGCCGGTGCGGCGTTCGATCTTCTTCTGCCGGGCCTTGTCCTGGTTGGTCTGCTTGACCTTGTTCTTGTCGACCAGGCCGGCTTTCAAAAATTGTTCCTGCAAAGAGGCCATGTGTGCGCCACCCCGTGAGATGAAGTTGGCCGGCGCGGGCTGCGGTGCCGGCCGGCGGGAAGGCGGCAGGATAGCAAAAATGCGGGGGCTGCCGCCCCTGGCGACGCCGGCTTACTTCTGCTGCAGGATGTTCATGCCCGCCGGCACTTCGTCGGCGTCGATGTAGGCCACCGCGCCGGGATTGGTGCGGACGTAGGCGATGACTTCGGCGCTGGTGCGCAGCTCGACCGGGGGCGAGCCGAGCCCGACGAAGCGGCGCACCGTCCAGTAGCTGGTGTAGTGCTCTTCGTCCTGCCCCAGGAAGGTGGCGAGGAAGCGGGTGCGCAGCGGGTGGCCGGCGGGCAGGTTGATGGGGCTCACCGATACGCCGCGGATCTCGACCACCTTGCCGGTGAAGAGGCGCCGGATGACGGTGGTGTCGACCCGGGGCAGCGGGTCGTGGCTGATGATGGCAATGCCCTCGGCGCCCGCCACCGGGGCGATCAGCAGGAGCAGGAGGGGCAGCAGGGGCCGCAACAGGATGGTGTGCCGGATCATGTTCGGCACCTTCAGAAGACGAAGCTGTACGAGAGGGACAGTACGTTGAAGCGCTGGTGGCTCGCGCGCTCGCCGGCCGGGGTATCCACCAGGCTGGAGGCGGCGCCCACGTGGGTCTGGCTCCACTCGGCCTTGAGCTTGCTGGTCGGGGTGAGGGCGTAGGCGGTGCCGATGCTCCAGGTGTATTGGTCGTAGGCGCCGAAGGCGTCGGCGCCGGATTTCTGCATGGCGGTGATGAAGCCGGTGGGGTCGGCGGCGGCCGGTATGGTGGGGTTGTCGAGGGCCCGGTGGAGATCCAGCTGGGCGCCGCTGGAGCGCAGGCGCGCGTGATAGACGTAGGGCGTCCACTGGCCGATCCGCTTGCGCAGGGCAAGGTAGCCGCCGGTCATGTTGAAGACGCTGGGGATGTCGAAGGTCTTGCACTGGACGGCCTCGCCCGCCAGGCGGAAGCCGTTGCCGATGCCGACGTCGGCGCCCAGGGCGAGCACGCTGAGGCGCATCTCTTCGGGGCCGCCGGGGACAAGGTTGTAGTAGCTCACGCCGGGTGCCGGCGTCTCGAGGGTCGGCACCACCCACCTGTCACCCGAGCGCTGCCGGTCGCGTATCTGGTAGTAGGTGAACTTGTAGACGTCCTCGTCCCGGTGGAAGGCGAGCGACAGCCCGCGGACCTCCAGCGTGATGGGCAGGTAGTAATCGCCGGCCGGGCTCATGCCCAGGTAGCTGGTGCGGAAGTACTGGCGCCAGTAGCCGTTGTTGCGGCCCCAGTAGGCCTCGAGGCTGATGTCGCCGCTGTCGGTCGCCCAGGTCTTCAAGGCCGACCCGCCGACGAAATCGACGATGGACGACAGGAAATACACTTCGGCGGGGAGCCGGGCGTAGTCGAAGGTGGTGCCGACCTCCATGTTCTCGGCGTGGAGGTAGCCGGGGATGCGCAGCTTGCCAGCGCGCAGCTGCCAGTCGTTGCTGGGCCGCCACGATACGAAGGCCCAGGCGAGGGTTGCGTCGAGGCGGTCGTCGGTGAAGTTGGCCGGGGCCAGCCGGCCCTGCAGCGTGGCGCTCCATTCGGGTGAGACGCGGATGTCGAGCTGTGCGCCGAGCACGCTGTCGCGCAGGAAGGTGCCGTTGTCGTCGATGCTGCGCTGATAGGCGAAGGGATGATCGGAGCGGGCGTAGCCCAGCGTGCCGAACACGGCGGTGGAGTAGTCGACGGCAGAGGCCGGCGCCGACACGGCGATGGCGGCCAGCAGCAGGGCGGTGGGCGTTCTCATGGGCAGGACTGGATGCGGTGCGGGTTGCCCGCTCGGGGACGGGATTATCCGTGCTGCCGCCGATTCCTGCATGGCTTATGCGCCGGGGGTGCGCCGGATCGTGCCCGGCCCGATCCGGCGGATGGCGCTGCGTCAGGCGCCGTCGTGGTTGCTCTGGTGGAAGACGTGTTCATCCACCGGCCGACCGCCGACGAGGTGCTCGTGGATGATGCGCTCCATCACCGCGTCGGTGACGCCGTAGTACCAGGTGCCGTCGGGTTGCACGCACAGGATCGGGCCGCCCTTGCAGGCGGCGAAGCAGGCGGTGCGGGTGCGTTTGATGCGGAGCTCGCCGGCATCGAGCCCGGCGGCCTTGAGCCGGGGCCCGAGGCTGTCGAAGAGGGCCTGGGCCTGGCCGTCGGTGGTGCAGCGGGGGCCGGTGCACACCAGCAGGTGGCGGCGGTAGGCGCCGATCCGGGGTTTGACGGGATCGCTCATGCGTCGGCTCCGGTGGGTTCGCCGGCGGGCTCGGGGGCGAGGGGTTCGGCCAGCAGGGCGGCGATGTAGTCCTCGGGCAGCCGGTGGAGGGCGGCCAGCTCGGCGGCGCCGAGGCCGCTGGCGAAGAGGCCGGCGAGCCAGCCGTCGAGGCCGGTGGAGAGTGATCGCCCGGCCTGCTCGCCGGCGTGGGTGGTGCCGCTGTCCACGTCGTACTTGTTGCTGTAGCCCCGCGGCGTGACCATCAGCCCGTGGCGGATGAAGGTGTTGGAGTTGCCGATGAGCACCGTGGAGAGCATGCCGATGTCGCACTCGGTCATCTTCTCGAGGGTGGTGAATTCGATGCGCTGCTTGGGGCGGTAGGCCGACTTGACGATGGCGACGGGGGTGTCGGGGCGGCGGTGGCGCTGGAAGAGCCGGCGCGCTTCGACGATCTGCCGGGTGCGGCGGCCGCTCTTGGGGTTGTAGAGGGCGACGACGAAATCGGCGTGGGCGACGGCGTCGAGCCGGCGGGCGATGGTCGGCCACGGGGTGAGCAGGTCCGACAGGCTGATGGCGCAGAAGTCGTGGGTGAGCGGCGCGCCGACCAGCGCGGCGCAGGTGTTGAGCGCCGAGGCGCCGGGGATGATCTCCACGTCGATGCCGCTGTCGGGCGTCCACCCGGCCTGGAACAGCACCTCGAAGGTGGGCCCGGCCATGCCATACACGCCGGCGTCGCCGGAGGAGATCAGCGCGACCTTCTTGCCGGCGCGGGCGCGCTCGAAGGCTTCGATGGCCCGGTCGAGCTCTTCGGTCATCGACTTCCTGATGACTTCCTTGCCGTCGAGCAGGTCGGCCACCAGGCGGATGTAGGTGACGTAGCCGATGACGGTGTCGGCTTCGGCGATGGCCGCGCGGGCGCGGGCGGTGAGGTGGGCGTGGCTGCCGGGGCCGAGGCCCACCAGCATGATCCGGCCGCCGGACGGGGTGGAGGTGTCGCTCATTGGGGAATCCTTGCGATGGAGACGGTGGCGTTGCGGCCGTCGGGGCCGCGGAACTTGAGTTTTTCGACGATCAGCTGATCCATGCCGGCGCCGGCCGCCAGCAGCGCGGCGGCTTCGGAGACCGAGGGCGTGCCGGTGTATTTGCGGACGGTTTCGGAGGGGTGGGGCACCGGTACGGCGGCCAGCGCAGCGGCGGGGTAGAAGCGGATCGTCCAGCCCTGCCAGTCGGCCAGGGCGTGCAGGCCGGGCTCGTCGGCCTTGAGGTCGATGCTGGCCACCGCGGCCACGTCGGCGAGGCTGGCGCCGCAGCGGGCGAGGGCGTCCACCACCGCCCACACGAGGGTGGTGGCCGGGGTGCCCCGGTCGCAGCCGAGGCCGAGGGCGATCGGGCTGCTCACCGGATCACCCGCAGGGCGCCCCGGTGGGGCGGTAGATCACGCGCTTGCCGGCGAGGGGCGCGGCGAGGGCGGCCGGCAGGGGCCGGTGGCTGATCCACAGCACGGCGCCGAAGCGGGCGATGTCTACGTCCTCGAGGCGGGCGAAGCGCTGCAGGTTGGCCGGCAGGGGGCCGCTGCGGCCGTTGGCGTGGCCGCGCCACCAGTCGTCGCTGCCGCTTTCCTGGACGAGGGCGACGGGTTCGTCGTTCACCACCGCGGCGCTGGCGCGGACGATCTCGTCGTGGCTGGCTTCGAAAGTCCAGCCCAGCTCGCGGCCGAGGAGATCGACGGCGAGCGTCTGGCGGGCGTCGGAGGCGGTGGTGAGCACCACGGTGGCGTCGAGGGCGTGGGCGATCTGGCCGGCCAGGGCGTTGGCGCCGCCCAGGTGGCCGGAGAGCATCGGGATGACGAAGCGCCCGGCCTCGTCGATGACGACCACGCCGGGGTCGGACTCCTTGCGGCCCAGGTGGGGCGCGACCAGCCGCACCATCGCGCCCAGCGACACGACGGCGACGATGCCGTCGAAGTTGGAGAACAGGATGGGGATCTGCTCGCCGGTCTTGCCGGCGTAGCAGCTGGCGGCGCCAGGGGCAGCGGCGTGGGCTTCGGTGGAGAATTTCTCGGGGGCGAACAGGCGCGCGCCGGGCAGCGCGGCGACCACGTGGCCGGCCAGGGCGATGCCGTGGCGGGTGATCGAGACGACGGCGATGCGTTCGTGGGGGAAGGGCAGGTGTGGATTCATGGGTGGGCGGGGAAAAAGTGAGGTGGGGAATCAGGCCGGCTCGGCGGCGCGTTTGCGGCAGCCGCGGCGCAGCTCGCCGCGCACCCGCTTGGGGTTCTGCACGAGGAGCAGGGAGAGGTAATTGACCTTTTCGCCGGCAAGGCTTGCCACGTCGCGGACGATGCGTTCGTCGGGTGAGCCGACCTTCTCGATGAAGCAGCTGGTGGCGAGGAGCCCGCGGCGGGCCAGCAGGGCCAGCACCTCGTCGAGCAGCGGCTTGACCTTGAGCAGCACGAGGGTGTCGAACTCGTCGAGGAGGCGCTCGATCACCGGCACGCCGTAGGCGGCGGGGATGACGGCGAAGGTTTCGTCCTCTTCGGCAAGGGTGAGCCCGGTGCCGGCCGCGGCGGCGGCGAAGGACGACACACCGGGGATGGTTTCCACCTCCACCTCGGGGGCGAGCTCGCGCACCACCCGGGCGAGGTGGCCGAAGGTGGAGAAGGTGGAGGCGTCGCCTTCGACCAGGAAGACCAGATCGCGGCCTTCGCGCAGCAGCGCGACGGTGCGGGTGGCGGCGCGGCTCCACGCCTTGGCGAGGGCCACCGGGTCGCGGGTCATCGGGAAGACCAGGGCTTCGGCGTCGGCGGGGATGGCGAGGCCGCCGCGCTCGACGATGCCGAGGGCGTAGGAGGATTCCTCGGCTTTCTTGACCGGGTAGAGCCAGCGGGCGTCGCCGTTGAGGCAGGCCCACGCGCGGCGGGTGATGAGCGCCGGATCGCCGGGCCCGAGGGAGGCGCCGATCAGGCGGCCACAGGTGGGGGTGGTCATGGGGCGTCCTTTCGGGTGGAGACGATCCACACCGGGTTGTGGGCGGCGAGGCGGTGCATGTCGAGGATGGGCTGGCTGCGGGAGGCTTGCAGCTGGACCACGTCCCACTGCGCGCCGGCATCGCCGAGGGTGGCGGTGGCGGTGGCGAGGTTTTCGAGGGTGACGAAGTTCATCACCAGCCGGCCGCCGGGGCGCAGGCGGGTGAGGATGAGGCGGATGAGCCCGGCGAGCTCTCCGCCGGAGCCGCCGATGAACACGGCGTCCGGGTCGGGCCAGGTGTCGAGGCCGTCCGGCGCCCGGCCTTCCACCAGGGTGTAGTTGCTGGCCTTGAGGAGACGGGCGTTGTCGCGGGCGTTGGCGGCGTCGGCGGCGTTCTTCTCGATGGCCCACACGTGGCCGGCGTGGGCGATGCGCGCGGCTTCGAGGCCCACCGAGCCGGAGCCGGCGCCGATGTCCCACACCCGGCTGTCGGGCCGCAGGCCCAGCCTGGCGAGGGACAGGGCGCGGGCTTCCTGCTTGGTGATGAGGCCTTTCTCGGGGGTGCGCTGGACGTAGTCGGCATCGTCGAAGCCGAACACGGCGCGGGGCTCGGGCGGCGTGATGCGCGTGAGCACGACGATGTTGGGGTCGGGGAAGCGGCGTGCGGCGGCGTCGGCCAGCGGCAGGTCGGCCACCACGCTTTCGTCGGGCAGACCCAGCCTGGCGGCCACCGAGAGCTGGAAATCGGCGCCGTGGCCGGCGGCGATCAGGGCCCGGGCGATGCGGTCAGGGCTGTTCTCGGGGCTGGTGAAGGCGCCGATCAGGGTGGCGTCGGCGGCAGCGCGCACGAGGGGGTAGAGCCCGTGGTCGGGCGTGGCGCCGGGCATCCATTCGCCGGCGTCGCGGCTGTGCACCGAGACGATCCGCGCCGCCTGCCAGGGCCGCTTGAGGCGGGCGAAGGCGAGCTGCAGGGTCGAGGCGGCGGGCAGCACCTCGACCCCGTCCGCGCCGAGCCGGCCGATGAGGAAGGCGCCGATGCCGTGGCACAGGGGGTCGCCGGTGGCGAGCACCACGCAGGGCTGACCGGCAGCCAGCGCCGCACGGACCCATTCGGGGACACGGCCGAGCTGGCCGTCCATCGCCCGTTGTTCCACCCGGGAGGGAAGGTGGGGGGCAACGAGTTCAAGCGTGCGGCGGGCGCCGATCAGCAGGTGGGCTGTGCGCAGGCGGTTGCGGGCGGTTTCGCCCAGCCCGGCCCAGCCGTCGTCGAGGATGCCGATGAGGGCGCAGGGTTCAGACAAGTTCGTGTTCCTCCACGGTGACGATGGGGACGCCTTCGAAATTGCAGGCGAGCACGGTGAGGCGGTGGGGGCCGGGGTAGCGCTGGCGCAGGCTGCGGATGGCCCGCTCGGCGAGCGCCCGGTGGAAGGCCACCGCCAGATCCAGTTCGGCCAGCCTTTCGGCGGCGAAGCGGGCGGTTTCGGCGGCGCGGA
>NZ_CALAYQ010000091.1:0-8393 GCF_937894855.1 uncultured Zoogloea sp. | reverse complement strand
CGTGCGCGTTCGCTTTGCGCTTCCAGGTTGGCTCTCTGGATCGTCAACTGCTCAGCCAGCCAGTGCTTTGCGCTCAGCGCATCGGCCACCTCGCGGAAGGCTGTTTGAATGGTTTTTTCGTATCCGGCGACGGCGATGTCGCGGCGCACTTCGCTCAGTTCCAGGTTGGCGCGCCGCCGCCCGCCATCGAAGATGGGCAGCGACAAGGTAGGCATGAAGGTCCAGGCGCGGCTGCCGGAATCGAACAGGCCGTCAAGATCGGAACTGGCCGTGCCGAAGCTGCCGGTCAGCGCAATGCGCGGCAAGAACGCCGCACGGGCCGCGCCGATGTTGGCATCGCCGGCACGCAATTGGTGTTCGGCGGAAATGATGTCCGGGCGACTGATCAGCAGCTCCGAGGGCAGGCCGGCCCGGAGTTCGGCCAGCACCGTTGTTTCATCGAAGGGTGCCTTGGTGGGCAGCGGGCCAGGATCGGCACCTACCAGCAGTGCCAGCGCGTGCAGTTGCGTGGCGCGTGCTTGCTCAAGCTGGGTTAGCAGCGCCTGAGCCTGGTTCAGCAAAGTTTGGACTTGAGTGAGGTCCAGCTTCGAGGTCGAGCCGACTTCAACGCGGCGCCGGAAAATGCGATAGGACTCCTCGCGGGTCGCGACGGTTTGACGGGCGATAGCCACGCGTTCGTCTATCTCGCGCAAGCCAAGATAACCGTCGGCCACCTGGGCGATCAGCGCCAGGTGGACGGCCTGGCGGGCCGCGTCGGAAGCCAGCCAGCTTTGCAGGGCGGCGTCTTCCAGGTTGCGGACCCGGCCCCACAGATCCAGCTCCCAGGTGCTCAAACCCACCTCGGCCCGATATTCGCCGCCCACCTGCGACCGGCCCGACATGTTCAGATCGCCAGGGACGCGGGCGCGTCCACCCTGGGCACCCACGCCCACGGCAGGAAATCGATCCGAGCGCTGAATGCGGAATGCGGCGCTGGCTTCCTCGACACGCAGCGCGGCCAGGCGCAGATCGCGGTTGTTCTCCAGCGCTGTCTCGATGAGGCGTTGCAGCAAGGGGTCGGTGAAGTACGCCTGCCAGGCAAGCTCTCCCGCGTGGGCGCCGTCGGTGCCTGATCCAAGATGCGCAGGCCAGGCTTCGGGCACGGGCAGCGGCGGGGTGTCTGGCGCCGGAGCGAGCGACATGCAGCCGGTCAAGACGACGGCGCTCAGGGCCAACGAGGCAGTGCGCAAGCTGAACGCAGGAAACAACAGGGAAGCTGGGGGCATGGTCACGTTCCGTACGGGTATCGGGCTGAAGAGGGTCTGGTTGCAGAGGAGGGGATAGCTGCCACCCACGCAATGCGGAGTTCGTGGCCGATGTCCGCAGGCCTTCTTTTCCTGCTTGCAAGTGCTGTCAAGTCCACTTCATCTCCTTGTTGATATGTGCATCCCCGTGTCCCCTGGCTGGTTGATTAGGTGCTCTTCCTGTGTCACATCCCGATGTGCCGGGTTCGTTCGCGCCTCTGAGTTGGCTTGCATCGTGAAATTTGAAAACAAACCACTGGACGGTTGTTTTTAATTATACGTTACAATCCGGGAACCGCAATCAGCGGGAACCGCAATCAGCGGGCTCGTCGGTCATTGACGCAGATCAATTCGAGCTGCCGGCTTGGGTTCAAGGAAGGCCCTGATTTCTGGTAGAGCCGGTGACCGGCCCGTGGGAACACCCCTCAGATCTTTGAACAGAGCCTTTGAATGCTACCCAAGAAAGATGACGCGCCCGACAAGCGCCGCTACCTGTCCTCTGCCGCCAGAAAAGAAGAAATACTCGACGCGGCCTTGGTCGAATTCGCGGATCGGACGTACAACGCCGTGTCAATGGAGCGCCTGGCGGAATGCGCAGGCTTGTCCAAGGCTGGCATCTACGCCCACTTCAAAAGCAAGGAAGAAATTTTTCATGCCTTGCTCGAACGTACGACAAAGCAGATTTGCGATTTCCAGGGCTGGCTCCCGGATGAAGATCTGACGTTGCCAGAGCTGGTAGATGTCTACCTGGATCGCCTATACGCGACCTTTAGCTCCCCTGCCACGATGTCGATTTACCGGCTGCTTCTGGCCGAAAGCGCCAGAACACCAGAGCTGGTGCAGCGTTGGCACAACGAAGTTGCGCACGGACTGAAAGAGCGGGCGCAGACCATCATCCACCGCAACATACGCCGAGGCGTCATTCGCCCAGGCGTCTTGACCGAACACTTCTTCCCGTTGGCGCTCGCGCCCGCAGTGCTGTGGCTGAGTTCCTCGATGCTGTCCAAGGGGAATCCTTCCATCTCGCTGGTGCAGTTACGGGATGCGCACCGGCAACTGTTGCTTGAGCTTTTGCAGCCTCAATGAGCGGAGTGATGCACATAGTCCTGCGCGCCCTTGCAGGCTTGGCGATCGGCTTTGTGGTACTGCTGCTGACTGTGTGGGGTGCGCTGGCTCTGTGGCATCAGATGCCGGGACCTTCGGTGGTGCGATGGTTCGTCATTGCCATGTGGTCTACGTTGGGTGTGACCGTTGTCTTGTCGCGGGCGGGCTTGCTTGGGCGGCGCAATCGCAACATCGCCCGATTCGCATTTGTGATCGCAGCCGCCTCCCTGCTCATGTGGTGGGGGACGCTGCAGCCGTCACACCAGCGTGTATGGGCTGACGATGTCGCCCAGTTGCTGGAGGCCAGGATCGACGGCAACCATGTTCACCTGAATAATGTGCGCAACTTCCAGTGGCGCAGCGAAACCGACTACACCCCGCAGTGGGAGAGCCGCACATACGACCTGGATCGTCTGCGCAGCGCCGACTTGGTGCTTTCCTACTGGATGGGGCCGCACATCGCCCACACCCTGGTGTCGTTCGGCTTCGATGGCGGTGAACGCGTGGTGTTCTCGCTGGAAATTCGCAAGGAACGCCATGAGTCCTTCTCGGCGGTAGGAGGATTCTTCCGTCAGTTCGAGCAGATCCTGGTAGCCGCCGATGAGCGAGACATTGTGCGTACGCGCAGCAACGCGCGAGGCGAAGATGTTTATCTCTATCGCTTGCAGATGAATCAGGCGAGTGCCCGCGCGTTGTTTCTGGAGTTTCTGAACGCGGCCAATGAACTGCGGCAGAAACCGCGCTTTTACAACACGTTAACCAGTAACTGCACGACCATCGTATTCGAGCTGGCCCGGGTCATTGCGCCCGCATTGCCAATGGACTATCGCCTGCTGCTGTCTGGATATTTTGCGCGGTACGTCTACGACATGCATGGATTGACGCCTGGCTATCGTTACGATGAATTGCAGGCACTGGGGCATATCAACGAACGTGCCCTTGCTTCCGATGTGTCAGAGGATGACTTCTCGATGTCGATTCGACAAGGCGTGCCAGGCATCCCTGCCAACGAGGTGAATCCATGAGGTTCCCGCAGGCCTGCCTTCTCATTACATGCGCCGCTCTTGCTCCGCTGCTGCTGGGGGGCTGCTCGATCCTGCGCGAGTTCGGCCCAGTGGTTGAAGTTCATACGCTACCTGCCAGGGAGGCCATCGAACTCAAGCGCGGCGACATCCTGACACGTGGCAAGCTCAGCGATGCGACTGTCCAGACCATCAGGGTGGCGGCATTGGATGAGCAGGCATGCGCAAAGCCGATCTCCTCGGAGTGCGCGGAGGCCTTGGCTACCGTGACGGGGGTTGCCACGGATAGACGCCTGGCTGCACTGTCCGAACTATGGCTGGCGCAGGCTCAGGCCATGAAGCCCGGTTCAGCGCAGCAAGCCGCCTGGCTTGAGACGATTCGCTATGCCTATGCTTATCTGTTCCTTGGTGACCATACTCCGGGAGAGCGGGCCTTCGAGGATCGCCAGACCCAAGTGCGGGATTGGTATAACTATGCCGTCGAGCATGCGGCCACCGGCATGTTCGAAGTTCGGCAACAAATGCCGACGCAGTTGCCCGACCAGACCAGTTGGAACATTGCAGGCTGGGAACTGAAGCTGGATATGCGCGGCGCGCGCTTACCGGGCACTACGGCGGTGCCAGCCGAACTCCTGCCAGCCTCGTCCCTGTCTTTCCGTGGATTGCGTAGCCTCTACCGGCGCGACGGCTTTGGCGCCGAGCTTGTGGCGGTCATTCCGGACGAGTCCCTGAGCGCCGTCCCAACTCGGGGTGGTCGCCCAGCGGCAAAACATGATCAGCAACCGCTGCCCTGGAGCGAGATGCCCGCGCCGTCCATGACGGTTCTGCTGCATCCCGACGGAGACAACTTGGACAGTGTGCTGCATGCTCGTACAGCCCGTCTGACGGTGCATGACCCCTATGTGGAATCGGCCATTATGCTGCGCGGCCAACGTGTGCCGCTGGCGGCCAATTTCACGGCCGGCTATGGCGTATGGCTGGCCCGTGCCAATTTCAACCGCCAGTCGCTGCGCAGCCTGCTCGGGCGCGAGGGTGGCATCGACCGCCCGCACGTCTACTTGATGCAGCCCTACGATCCGAACAGGCGGATCATCGTCATGCTGCACGGACTGGCCAGCAGCCCTGAAGCCTGGGTGGAACTCGCCAACGAAATCCTGGGCGATGAGGCCCTGCGCCAGCATTACCAGATCTGGCAGGTCTACTACCCGACCAACATGCCAGTCGCGTTGAACCACGCCATGATTCGCAGGGCGCTCGGGGAGACGCTGACGCATTTCGACCCATCCGGCCAAGCGCCGGCGTCGTCCGACCTCGTGCTGGTGGGGCATAGCATGGGCGGGGTCATCGCGCGGTTGATGGTGTCGTCAACCGATCAATCGCTGGTGCAATTGGCTGCGGATCACAGTCGGTTGACGCCGCAGCAGATCAGGCGCATTGATCCCATGTTGCGCTTCGAGCCCTTCCCGAATGTCAGCAGTGCCATCTTCATCGCGGCGCCTCATCGGGGCACATCGGTCGCGGGTGGACGCCTGGGGCGCTGGATGGCGGGATTTATCCGCTTTCCCATTACGGTGCTCGAAGAACTCGCCCATACACTGGCACCCAATGCGGCCGCCAGCAGCCGTGAAAGCCTGGCAACCATTCCCAATAGCGTGAACAATCTCGACGAAAACGATCCGTTCGTGCGTACGGCGGCGGGCTTTCCCATCTCATCCCAGGTGCGCTATCACTCGATCGTGGCCCAAGCCAATTCCGAAGTGGCCCTCGATGATTCCGATGACGGTCTTGTGCCTTATCGCAGCGCACATCTTCCCGGCGCACAGTCCGAGAAAGTCATTATTTCGGGGCACAGCGTGCAACAGAGCGCGGCCGCGATACTGGAGATCCAGCGTATTCTGAGAGAGGACATGGCTCTGCGGGAAGCGCATTTACAGCCATAGACAACTGCCATCTGCTGTGCGCGGCCGAGCTGATTTCGGATTTCGTATGGGCGTAATGCATTCATCTGAATGCGCAAAGAGCATCAGACTTACTGTTGCCCGCTCGACGCTGGCACAGTGGGTCGGTGCGTGCGGCGCGCAACTGCAGCCGATGGTAAAGGCGCTGGATGACGAACTGCGTCGCCACGTGGTGCTGCACGCCCACGAGACGCCGATGCTCAAGCCCAAGCATCTTGGCGACGGCAAGGCGTACCCAACGTGATCCGCCGTCTGGCGGCGACCCAGCCCATGCTCGACAAGATCGTCGGCCACCAACGCCACATCGCTCAGGCCTACGGCATATCGATGGAGCATGCGCGCTGGCTGTTGACCACCGTGGCGTTCCACTGCCTTGCCGTGGCCGACACGGTGTACTCGGTCGCCGAACGGGAACCCGTCGTGGATGCAGACCGTGCGACGGAGGAAGCCGAGATGGAGGCCGAACTCAACAGGGCATGCACGCACTCATTGTTGGCATGCTGGCCTTGATGGATGCTGATGGCCTTTCAGGAGATAGTTGATCGTCGTTCTCGTTTGTGGGGGTTGAATGGAAATCCAGGGATGCCGTAATTGAGGAGCCTGGACGGCGTATCGTTCAGGAACAAACACGCACGGGCGGCCAGGCCCTGCCGTGGCTCGACATGACGGCCTTCCTGCGCGGGGCCATCGACCTTGCGCTAGACAACCATGCCAATGCGCCACGCAGCAATACGCAATGGGTGTTCTTCGACCGTGGCCTGATCGACGCGGCGGCAGCACCCCAGGCACTGGACGGCACTACTATTCTGGACACGATTGCCCAGTCGCATCGCTACCACTCGCGCATCTTTCTGGCCCCGCCGTGGCCTGAAATCTATGTGCAGGACGAAGAACGCCGTCACAGCATGGATGAAGCGCGGGCTGAATTCGAGCGGCTTCAGCGCACCTATCCAGCGCTGGGCTATGCGGTATCGCGGTTGCCCAAGATCAGAGTGGCGCAACGCGCTGACTTTGTGCTGGACACCTTGGCTAGCCGCTAACCTACCAAGGCGAACTCTACCGTATCTCACCGCCACGTAGGACTCCATGCTCAAATCTCTTGCGTAACTCTGAGATAAGGATTGTTGGGTGGTACTGCATCGAACAACCAATTCGCATCGATCAGCAAATACCCATGCAGCTTCCGGGACTTGCGCGGCCCGGTGACTTCACAGATCCAGATGTTCAAGCCGCTGTCGTGCTTTCGATGCAACCCCAGTTTCTCAAAGCGCTTCTGCACCCACTGCCAATCCGGCATCTTGTCCTGCCGTGCCAGCGTGCCGACATGAGGGTGCTCCTGGACGTAGCGCTGGAACACACCTGGGCTGACCAAGTAGGCCGTGTCATTCACGGAATGCACGAGCGCTTTTGCGTCGTTGATGATGAGCCGGCGCGAAGCAATTCCCTGTTTCAGCCACATCATGAAATGTTCGCCTGACGGGGGCGCTGCTGTTAGGGGTGGTTTAGCAGTAGATGGTGGTGGCGAAGGAAGCACTGCGGCAGTCGCTGGCATAGGAGTGCTGGGGTCTGCGGGGTAGCTTCTCTGTGCAACCGGCTCCACATCCTGCTCGGCACCAGGCGAGCCGCTCGTGCTCACCATTGCCAGCATGTCCTCCATGACATCGGACACGGGCTGGGCCTTAGGCGGTGAGGCGGTGACGGTACTACTGCCTTCCCAAGATGGAAGTTTCTGACCGTTCGGGGCTGCCTTCGCCATGGCCGCAGGCGGCATTTTCGGCGCCTCGGCGTCGTTTTCGGCGACTGCCGCGTCGATCGCTACCGTGCCTGCAAAAGGCGTCGGTCGCTCGCCAGATTCCCAGATCAGCGCAGGAGCGAGGCGCAACAGGGTGAACGAGTGGGACCAGCCGGTGGAACTGGTTATGGTCGCGCGCCAAATAGCCTTGCCGTCGGGCGCCGGCTGCAACATGCCGTGATCCTGGAGGACGTTGAACACCGCGGTGTTGTTCGCAGGGATGCCATCGACGCCTTGGGACAGCAGGTGCGCACGCAGTTTGTCCGAGACCGTTTTGCTCACCAGCCACAGGGCATCGTCGGTGAGCCAGCCATCGGAGGCTTCCGGCTGGTTCAGTTTCAACTGTTCCTTGAGCAGGTAGCGCAACCCGTCGAGCAGCTTGCGCTGCAGCGCGTGCTTGGGCGCAGCCATGGCGCGGGCCGGATCGCCGCCCAGCTCCTGGGCCACCGAGGCCCGGTCTGCCTGCACGACAAGTTCGCCCAGTACGCCGGCGTGCTCGTACTGCCCGGCCAGGACGTAGAGCAGTGGTGCCCACAGGGACGGATAGCCGCTGAGCCAGTCCAGGGCCTCACGGTCGAGCAGTTGGTGGTAGAGCAAACCTGTCGCGGCGCTGTGCAGGCGGTACTCGCGATCGTCGCGGTAGCGGAATCGGTATGGCTGGCGCAGCGGGCCGTGCCAAGGGTGCCAGATGCTGCCGTCGGCCAGCTCGACGTGCAGATCGACGGCGATCTTGCCGATGTCGTGCAGCAGCGCGGCGTAGGCGACGGCGGCGGTCCAGGCTTCGGACTGTGCCGCTTGGTCTTCGGGGCTGGCGCCGATGGGCAGCAGATGGGACTGCCGCAGTTTCAGACTGTAGGCGACGATTTCGAGGCCGTGGTCGAGCATGCCGCCCAGATAGGCATGGTGATGCGCCTCGGAGGCCGGGAAGGCCTGGACCAGCTCGGCGTAGCGTTCCAGGGGCGCTCGGTACAGCGTGGCGAATTGCCTGCGCGACAGCGAGGTGCGCTGCCAAATGTGCTCCAGCAGCTTCTGCCGGCGCGGGGTGGCCAGCAGCGATGCGGCCGACTCGGGCCGCATCAACCCTTTCGGGAGGACGGTGGCGGGTGCTGGCGGTGGCGCGCCGGCGACCGGGGGCCGTTTTCGCTGGAACAGGGAGAGCATGCGGGTGTCCTGTGGCGGGCCGGCGACCGGGGGCCGTTTTCGCTGGAACAGGGAGAGCATGCGGGTGTCCTGT
>NZ_CALAYQ010000090.1:0-6118 GCF_937894855.1 uncultured Zoogloea sp. | reverse complement strand
GCGTGCCCATCCACAACCTGATGGAAGATGCGGCCACCGCCGAAATCTCCCGCTCCCAGGTGTGGCAGTGGGTCGTCTCGCCGAAGGGCATCCTGGACGACGGCCGCAAGGTCACCGTCGAGATGGTCCGTCCGATGATCGCCGAGGAACTCGCCAAGGTGAAGGCCACCGTCACCGCCCAGGGCGAGGACACCGCCAGCTACGACCAGGCCGCGGTCATCTTCGACAAGATGTCCCTGACCCCGGAATACCCGGAATTCCTGACCCTTCCGCTGTACGAAGCGATGGAATGATCGGTCGGCGGCCAGCCTGCTGAATCAGACGGCGCCTGGGGAAACCCGGCGCCGTTTTTCATTTCCGGCGAAATCCGCGCCTTCCCGGCGAAAAACGCTGGGCATACGCCCGCTCGTCGCCAGCGTCGCCTCATCGCATGCCATGCGGCTCGAAAAATTGCCAGGAAGCACATCATCACTTGATCTACGTTTTCACCATCGGGGCGTGAAAATTTCCACAAAATACCGTCGAAATTTTTTACAGTTGTTTTAGAAGCCGAATTTCATACAAAAGATTCCCCTTTATTTGCATAAACTTACAAATAGGGCACAAATATTGCTATCCGTCAGGCGTTTTCCAATTTTCCGGACCTAACGCCATGAAATCCGCCCAGAACAAGATCATCGGCGCAGCACTTCTCAGCCTTGCACTGCCGCTGACTGCCCAGGCCACGGGAACCCTCCAGAACGACTATGTTCTGGCCGGCGTCAGCAACTACGGCACCCTCGGCTCGAACAAGACGGTCTCGCCCGGCATCCTGTTCGACCCGACCGGCTCCAGCATCTACGGCATCAACGATTTCCTGACGCCGGGCACCCCGTTCGAGGGCTTCTACATCACCTCGTCGGCCGGCAACTACCAGAGCAACAACACCGGGCACGGCTCGAACTCCTTCGTCGGCTTCACCATCGACCAGATCTCCTCCACGGTCGTGAGCGCCAGCGCCAGCTCCCTCGACGGCGCGCTGGGCGTGAGCAACCTCTACTCGCTCACCACCATCGGCGGCCGTTCTGCGATCGAGATCACCACCACGCTGACCAACAACACCGCCAGCGTCCTCACCAGCCTGAACTTCCTGCGTACGCTCGATCCCGATCCGGACGTCAACGCCTACAGAGTGTACGACACCACCAACGTCACCCTGTCCGACGACCAGGCCTGCGCCACGGGCGCCCGCACCGGCCAGACGATCTGCGCCTTCACCGCTGCCACCTACCGCCACAAGGCCGGCGTCAGCGCCAGCTGGGCCACCAACCCCGCCACCTACCTGGCCGGCACCAACAGCGGCAATGGCGACTACACGATCGGTATCGGCTTTGACCTGGGCGATCTGGCTGCCGGCGACAGCCTGACGCTCACCTACGGCTACGCCCTCGGCGAGACCCTCGACATCGCCTCCGGCGGCAGCACGGGCGGCGGCGCCATCCCCGAACCGAGCTCGCCTCTGCTGATCGCCACCGGCCTGCTGGGGCTTGCGGCCATCCGCCGCTTCAAGCGCAAGCAGCGCTGAGCATTGCCGAGCCCGGAATCCCGGGCCTCGCGCAATAAAAAACGGCACCCGCTCAGGGTGCCGTCTTCATTTTTCAGGCTCGTAATCGCAGCGCCTGCCCCGCCTCACCGCCATCAACCGCCCGCCAGTGCCTCCACGGTGGCCACATCGACGCCGGTGAGGCGCACCCGCTTGGTCCGGGACGTATCGCCGCTCACCAGCTCGACGGCCGACTTGGGCACGCCGCAGGTCTTGGCCAGAAAGGCGATGAGCGCCGCGTTGGCCTTGCCATCCACCGGCGGCGCTGCCAGGCGGATCTTCAGCGCCTCACCGTGCAGGCCGGCAATCTCCGTCTTCTTCGCGCCGGGCTGGATGTGCAGGCTCAGCACAAGACTGCCATCGGCCGCCCGGTTGAGCCAGTCCATGCCTCAGGCCAGCCCGAGCAGCATGTACTTGCCCATCGCCAGCGCGTTCTGCACCAGCTGGAGGACCAGCAGCAGCGCGATCGGGCTCAGATCCACCCCGCCGATCGACGGAATGATGCGCCGGAAGGGCCGCAGGAAAGGCTCGGCCATCGCGTAGATGATGCCGGCCAGCGGCGCGTGGGGATTGACCCACGAAAAGATCGCCGACATCAGCACCACACCCATCAGCAGATAGAGCCCGACCTTGACCGTCTCGAGCAGACCAACACCCCACATGGCCACCAGCAGCCCGACGGGATCTGCCCCCTCGATGGCGCCGCGCAGCGCCAGGGCAATGAACACCACCAGCACCTGCACCACCCACGCCGGCAGCAGGCTCGCCAGATCCAGCCCCTTCAGGCCGGGGATGAAGCGGCGCAGGGGAATCACCAGCCAGTCGGTGGTCGCCACCACGAACTGGCCGATCGGGTTGCGGAAGGAGATGCGCTGCCACTGCATCACGAAGCGCGCCAGGAGCACGCCAGAGAGAAGCCCGCCGAGGGTATCGACGAGGGTGAGGAGAAGGCTGCCGAGCATGGCGTTCCTCCTCAGTCGCGGCCGAGCTGGTCGCCCAGCTCACGCCCGCGGGCTTCGGCGGCTTTCACCGCGCGCTCGACGATGGCCGGGAAACCGTCCGCCGCAAAGGATTTGAGCGCCGCCTCGGTGGTGCCGCCCTTGGAGGTGACCCGCTCGCGCAGCACGCCCGGCGATTCGTCGCTGCCGGCAGCCAGCTTCGCCGCGCCGAGCACGGTGTCGATGGCCAGCTTGCGGGCGGTGGCCGCATCGAAGCCGATGGCCTCGCCGGAAGCCTGCAGGCACTCGATGAAGTGGAAGACGTAGGCCGGGCCACTGCCCGAGATCGCCGTCACGCCATCGATCTGCGCTTCGGCCGGCACCCACACAGTGCTGCCGACCGCCGCCAGCACCTGCTCCGCCGCCGCACGCCCCGCCGCATCGACGGACGCATCTGCAAACAGGCCGGTGATGCCCGCACCGATCAGCGCCGGGGTGTTGGGCATGGCGCGCACCAGCTTGCGGTAATCGCCCAGCCAGCGGCCGATATCCGCCAGGCGCAGCCCGGCGGCGATGCTAACCACCACCTGACTGGAGAGCCGGCCGGCGATCGGCGCGACCGCCGCCTTCAGCTGCTGGGGCTTGACCGCCAGCACCAGCACGTCGCAGGCCAGCGCCTGGTCGTCGAGGGCGTCGGTCGCCCGCACGCCAAACTGCCCGGCGAGCTTCTCGCGCCCTTCGGCGGTCAGTTCGACCACCTGCACGCCTGCCGCGTCAAAGCCCTGCTTGACCAGTCCGCCGATCAGGGCCGCTGCCATGTTGCCGCCGCCCAGGAAGGTGATTTTCATCGTTTCGGTTCCACCAATTGGTTTGAAAACGCCCGGCAAGCTGCGCCGCCGGGCCGGGTGAATCGGTTTGCGTTTCAGTTCGCGTAATTGCGCGATCCGAAGATCGCGGTGCCGACACGGACCATCGTCGAACCTTCGGCGATCGCCGCCTCCAGGTCGTCGGACATGCCCATCGACAAGGTGTCGAGATCGAGCCCGTCGGTCCGCAGATCGTCCATCAGCTGCCGCAGCATGGCAAAGCGCGACCGCTGCAGGGCCACGTCGGACGTGGGTTCGGGAATCGTCATCAGACCGCGCAACTTGAGGCGCGGCAGCGCCGTCACCGCCCGGGCCAACTCGGGCAGCTCGGCCGGCGAGACGCCGCTCTTGCTCTCCTCGCCGCTCACATTGACCTGGATGCACACCTGCAGCGGCGGCAGGAACACGTCGCGCTGCTCCGACAGCCGCTGGGCGATCTTCAGCCGGTCGATGGAGTGCACCCACGCAAAGCTGTTGGCCACCGGCCGCGTCTTGTTGCTCTGCAGCGGCCCGATGAAATGCCATTCGAGGCCAAGATCGGCCAGCGCCTCGACCTTGGCGACGCCTTCCTGCACGTAATTCTCGCCAAAGGCATGCTGACCAGCGGCCGCCGCCTCGCGCACGGATTCCGCCGGCCAGGTCTTGCTGACGGCCAGCAGGCGAATGCCCGCGGGATCACGCCCGGCGTCGGAAGCCGCCCGGGCAATGCGGGTGACAAGGTTTTGGAGGCGGCCGGAAAGGCCTGACATATAATTGCTCAACGCTTAATTTCGGGCTGAAAGGGCCGTTGAGTATAGCATTGGCCCTTGAGCCGAAATCCGGCCGAGGGCCTGCCCGCAAGCGCCGCCCGCCCACACCTCCAGCCACGAGTCTCCACGATGGATATCACCGAACTGCTCGCTTTCACCGTCAAGAACAAGGCGTCCGACCTGCACATTTCCGCGGGCCTGCCGCCGATGATCCGGGTTCATGGCGACGTACGGCGCATCAACCTGCCCGCCCTGGCCCACAAGGACGTGCACGGCATGGTGTACGACATCATGAACGACCAGCAGCGCAAGCAGTACGAAGAGTTCCTCGAGACCGACTTCTCCTTCGAGATCCCCAACCTGGCGCGGTTCCGGGTCAATGCCTTCAACCAGAACCGCGGCGCGGCAGCGGTGTTCCGGGTCATTCCGTCCAAGGTGCTGACCCTCGACGAACTCAACTGCCCGAAGATCTTCAAGGAAATCTCCAACCAGCCCCGCGGCATCGTGCTGGTCACCGGCCCCACCGGCTCGGGCAAGTCCACCACCCTCGCGGCGATGGTCGACTACGTGAACGAAAACGAATACGGCCACATCCTCACGGTTGAAGACCCGATCGAATTCGTCCACGAATCCAAGCGCTGCCTTATCAACCAGCGGGAAGTCTCCCGCGACACCCAGTCGTTCAACGCGGCGCTGCGCTCCGCCCTGCGTGAAGACCCGGACGTGATCCTGGTGGGCGAAATGCGCGACCTGGAAACCATCCGCCTCGCCCTCACCGCCGCCGAAACCGGCCACCTGGTGTTCGGCACCCTGCACACCTCGTCCGCCGCCAAGACCATCGACCGTATCGTCGACGTCTTCCCGGCAGCCGAGAAAGACATGGTGCGCGCGATGATGTCCGAATCCCTGCGCGCGGTGATCTCCCAGACACTCCTCAAGACCAAGGACGGCACCGGACGGGTGGCCGCCCACGAGATCATGATCGGCACCCCGGCCATCCGCAACCTGATCCGCGAGAACAAGGTCGCCCAGATGTACTCGGCGATCCAGACCGGCCAGAGCGTCGGCATGCAGACCCTCGACCAGTGCCTGACCGATCTCGTCCGCCGCAACATCGTCTCCGGCGCCGAGGCCCGCCTGCGCGCCGCCAACAAGGACAGCTTCCCGGTCTGAGCACCGCCCGCCCCAAACTCGACCCCGCCGGCCACGGCCGGCCGCAACAGGAATCCACCATGGAACGCGATCAGGCACTCAAGTTCATGCACGACTTGCTGAAGCTGATGCTTCAGAAGAACGGCTCCGACCTCTTCATCACCGCCAACTTCCCCCCCGCCATCAAGATCGACGGCAAGATCGTTCCCCAGTCGAACCAGCAGCTCACCCACACCCACACGGCCGAACTGGCGCGGGTGGTGATGAACGACCGCCAGGCAGCGGAGTTCGAGGCGACCAAGGAATGCAACTTCGCGATCTCGCCGCCGGGCATCGGCCGCTTCCGGGCCAACGCCTTCATCCAGCAAGGGCAGGTCGGGCTGATCCTGCGGACCATCCCGCAGAAGATCCCCACCTTCGACGAACTCGGCCTGCCGCCGGTGCTAAAGGACATCGCCATGTCCAAGCGCGGCCTGGTGATCTTCGTCGGCGGCACCGGCACCGGCAAGACCACCTCGCTGGCCGCGATGGTGGATTACCGCAACGAGAAGAGCTTCGGTCACATCATCACGGTCGAAGACCCGATTGAGTTCGTGCACGCCCACAAGAACTGCATCGTCACCCAGCGTGAAGTCGGCATCGACACCGACTCGTGGGAGCCCGCCCTCAAGAACACCCTGCGCCAGGCGCCGGACGTGATCCTGATGGGCGAGATCCGCGACCGTGAGACGATGGACTACGCCATCGCCTTCGCCGAAACCGGTCACCTGTGCCTCGCCACCCTGCACGCCAACAGCGCCAACCAGGCCATCGACCGGATCGTCAACTTCT
>NZ_CALAYQ010000089.1:0-24025 GCF_937894855.1 uncultured Zoogloea sp. | reverse complement strand
GACTGGAAGGGCGGGCGCTACAAGATCATCAGCTTCTACGCCAAGCGCGCCCGCGGCCTGATGGCCCGCCACGCCATCACCCACGGTGTCGAGGACGTGGAGCAGCTCAAGGATTTCAACAGCGACGGCTACGCCTTCGCACCGGAAGCCTCCGACGAAGGCCACTGGGTCTTCCGTCGGCGGCTCGACTAAAAGGGGGCAGGGCAGATGGCATCTCCCGAAAAGGCGGCCGCGCTGGCCCGCATGAAGTTCCTCGCCACCGGCCTGCTGGTGGCCGTCACGGTGCTGTTCGTCTTCGCCCGTCGCGAAGGGCTGCCGTGGCTGGCGGCTTTCGCCGAGGCGGCGATGATCGGCGCCCTGGCCGACTGGTTTGCGGTGGTGGCGCTGTTCCGCCGGCCCCTGGGCCTGCCGATTCCCCACACGGCGATCCTGCCGCGCAACAAGGCACGGCTGGCCGACAACCTGGCGGTGTTCATCCGCGACAAGTTCCTCGACACCCATTCCCTCGTCGGCCGCCTGCGCGCCGCGAACCCGGCCGAGCGCATCGCCGCCTGGCTGCAGGACGAGCGCAACGCCCGCCTGCTGGCCGACCGGCTGGCGGTGGTGGCGGTCCAGTCGCTTGATTTCATGGACGACCGGCGGGTTCGCCGGCTGGTGCTCCACGCCCTGCGCCGCCGCGCCGGAGATCTCGATCTGGCCGGCACCGTGGGTCGCGTCCTCAACCTGCTCACCGAAGACCGCCGCCACCAGGGCCTGCTCGACGACGGCCTCTCCAAGCTGGCCGACTGGCTCGGCCAGCCCGGCGTGCAGCAGGGTTTTGCGGGCATGATCGTGGATGTGGCGAACAAGGAATACCCGAAGATCGTCGCCATGCTCGGCCTCGTCGGCATCAACCCTGCCGAGCTGGGCGAGAAGGTCGCCAACGGTATCGTCACCGGCGTGAATGGCCTGCTCGCCGAAGTCGCCAACGACCCGAACCACCCGCGCCGCGCGGCCTTCGACGAGGTCATCCACCGCTACATCGAGCGCCTCCAGCACGACGAGGGCTTCCGCACCCGCATCGAGCAGGCCAAGCGGGATTTCCTCGCCCACCCCGGCGTCGGCACCTACCTGCAGGGCCTGTGGGAAGACCTGCGCGGCTGGCTGGCGAGCGATCTCGGCAAGCCGGATTCCCGCGTGCGCCGCAAGATCGCCTCGGCCGCCAGCGCCATCGGCGCCAGCCTCGCCACCAACCCGGCCCTGCGGGATTCGGTCAATGAGCACATCGAGCAGAGCGTCGAGGCCCTGGCGCCCGAGTTGCGCGAAGGGCTGTCGCGCCACATTGCCGGCACTGTGCGGGCCTGGAACGACGAAGACCTGGTGCGCGAGATCGAGCAGAGCGTCGGCCGCGACCTGCAGTTCATCCGGCTTAACGGCACCCTCGTCGGCGGCCTGATCGGCCTCGTGCTGTACGCCGTCACCCATCTCATCACCTGATTTCCGCCCCGCCATGACCCTCCGCATCAGCAGCAATTTCGACGCCGGCGCCATCGAGGTGCTGTCCATCGAGCGCCCCGACAACATCCGCCTGCGCCTGCGGGCCGACCAGGGCGTGGGTGGGGATTCGACCTTTCGCCAGTGGTTCCACTTCCGGCTCCACGGCGCGGCCGGGCAGGACGTGCGCCTCGTCTTCGAGAACGCTGCCGACGCGGCCTATCCCGACGGCTGGCCCGGCTACCGCTGCGTGGCCTCCTACGACCGCCGCCACTGGTTCCGCATCGCCGGCACGCGCTATGAAAACGGCCAGTTGATCGTCGAGCACCGGCCCGAGCGCAACAGCATCTACTACGCCTACTTCGAGCCGTACTCCCACGAACGTCACCTGGACCTGCTGGGCCGCGTCGAGATGTCGGCCTTTGCGTCGGTCAGCAATCTGGGCGCGACCGTCGATGGGCGCGACCTCGACCTCGTCACCGTCGGCCGCGCCGGCCCGGGCAAGCTGCCGGTGTGGATCATCGCCCGCCAGCATCCGGGCGAGAGCATGGCCGAATGGTTCGTGGAAGGCCTGCTAGAACGCCTGCTCGACAGCGCCGATCCGGTGGCGCGGCGCATCCGGGAGAAAGCCGTGCTGTACGTGGTGCCCAACATGAATCCGGACGGCGCGATCCGCGGCAATCTGCGCACCAACGCCGCTGGCGCCAACCTCAACCGCGAATGGCGCGACCCGAGCGCCATGCGCAGCCCGGAAGTGCTGGCCGTGCGCGACGCGATGGAAGCGAGCGGGGTCGAGCTCTTCCTCGACATCCACGGCGACGAGGCGCTGCCGTATGTCTTCTTCTCCACCGCCGAGGAAGTGCCGGGCTTTTCCGATGCCCAGCGCGCCCGTCAGGCCCGCTTCGTCGAAGTCTTCCAGGCCGCCAGCCCGGATTTCCAGACCGAGCACGGCTATCTCGCGGGGCGTTTCCAGGACGAACTGCTGACCCTCGCCTCCAAGTGGGTCGCCCATCGTTTCGGCTGCGTGTCGATCACTCTCGAGATGCCCTTCAAGGACAACGCCAACCTGCCCGATGGTGTCACCGGCTGGAACGGCGAGCGGAGCAAGCGCCTCGGCGCGGCCATGCTCAACCCGATCCTGGCCCATCTCACCGGCTGAAGGCCTGCTACCGCGGGCGCCTGCAGAGGGCGCGATTTAAAGGACAGACAGATCGGGTCGTTATTGGACGAGTGTTCAACTTGTTCAATGGGAGCCACGATCGTGACCGCAGGTAATGGAACCCCGTGTTCCGCTGGCTATCAGCTGAAGGCTGTATGGCCTTGGTTGTTGTTGGGTGGGTGGCTTGCCGTCTCTGCTGCCCAGCTCTGGTCGATGCAGGTCGAGGCCGTTCTGCGTGGCGACATCTGCAGCGCAGTGCAGCAGCCCCCGTGGGGTGGCCGATCATGACCGCCCACGACTCGCGGCCGTCCGTCGACGGCCTGTCTTCCTTCCGGGCCCGCGCCGATAACCTGCTGATCGGTGCCCTGGGCGTGCATCTGCTGCTATGCCTCGGCGTTGCCGCCTATTTTGGTGAATGGGGCGCCGTGCTGGGGGTGGGTGTGCCGGCTTTCCTGGTACCTCTCCTGATCAGCCGTGGTGCCCAGGGCAGGCTGGTGACGCGGATCGCCGTCGCGTGCTCGGCCATGATCTTCTCGGCGCTGCTCATCCACCAGACCCGTGGCACCATCGAAGCCCATTTCGGCATCTTCGCGCTCCTGGCATTTCTGGTGCTTTACTGTGACTGGCGGCCGTTGATCGCGGCGGCAGGTCTCATCGCCGTCCATCACCTCAGCTTTGCCTGGCTGCAGGCAACCGGCGCCGGAGTCTACGTATTCCCCCAGGTGGATGGGATCGGACGGGTGCTCGTGCATGCAGCCTACGTAGTCGTCGAGACCGGGCTGCTGTGCTACATCGCCGGGCTGCTGCGTGGCATGGTGCTCGACGGCGTGGTGGTTTCCGACTTTGCGCAGCGGGTTTCCGCGGGGCGGCTGGATTACACCTTCGACAAGTCGACCATCGAATCCCGCCCGCTGCTGCAAGCCGTGGCGCGGATGCAGGACGAACTGCGGCGCACCCTTGCCGAGGCGCGGGGTACGGCAGATAGCCTTCAGGCGCTGGCTGCGCGACTCACCGCGGCATCGGTCGGCATCGCCGAGGGTGTCGGCGACCAGAACAATTCCACCAGCGCGATGGCTGCGGCGGTGCAGGAGATGACCGCCTCGATCAACCAGATCGCCGACAGTGCCACCGAGGCCCGGCGGCTGGCTTCCGATTCCAGTCAGGCCGCCGTCGAGGGCAGTCAGGTCGTGAAGGCAGCGGTTGGGGAGATGTCGGGCATCGCCGGGGTGATCGGCACCGCTGTGGAGCGGGTCGAGGCCCTTGGCCGCGAGTCCGAAAGGGCGTCGGAAGTCGTGACGATTATCAAGGGCATCGCCGATCAGACCAACCTGCTGGCGCTCAATGCCGCCATCGAGGCGGCCCGGGCCGGCGAGCTTGGCCGTGGCTTTGCGGTGGTGGCCGACGAAGTGCGCAAACTCGCTGAGCGCACCACCACCGCGACCGACGAGATCGGCCGGATGATGAACGACATGCGCGGCGCCAAGGAGTCGGTGCTCGGCTGCATCGAGAGCGCAGTGGGCAGGGTGAATGCCGGTGTGAGCCATGCCGGCAAGGCCGGCGAATCGATCGATCTCATTACCGGTCGCGCCGATGGTGTGGGCGACATCGTCGGCCGGATCTCCGACTCGCTGGCCGAGCAGAGCGTCGCGGCCCAGGAAATCTCCCGTCACGTGGAACTGATCTCCCGGATGGCCGATCGCTCGGCGGTGGCCACCCACGCCATCTCTGGCGAGGCGCAGGCGTTGTCCCAAAGTGCCGAGGGGCTGCGGACGGCGCTCAACCGGTTCCACATCTGATGCGGGCTGAAGGTGCGGCCGCGGGTGACGGAAAAAAGTCCGAAATTATTTTGAAATCGTGTCATCCACCGATCGATACACCGCGTTAAGGGATCACAGGCGAGAGATCGCCGGATTTAACAGGAGAAGTCGATGGGCAGTTATTGCAACGAGTCCTACGCAGAGTTTCTGGATTCCCTCAAGGCCGCTGGTGTCGTCATCAGCAACGAAAGTGAAGTGCGTGAGCGTCTGGCGGAATGCCAGCGCTGGAGGACGGCTTTCATGACCCTGGCCGCCAACGGCCGGCAGCTTGGCATCGAGTTTTCGGTGGCAGGCGAGGGTGGTGATCCCCACGCTGTGCAGCGCGTGATGGCTCAGCATGCTTTCCCGGCCGAAAAGGAAGCCGCCTTCCTGGCCCAGCTGACCGCCCAGCGCTGAGCGCAGCAGACCGGTCCGGCGCCTGCCGGATCTGGTGACAGCATCTGGCCGATGCCCCCTTCACCCAGCGGTGAAGGGGGCATCGGCTTTTATGCGCCCTGAAAACGTGCCGGCCGAAAGCCTGCCGGTGGGGATGCCCCGTTGCGCCTGGGCTGCGGTGCCGTGACAGGGTGCGCAGCCGGGGGCGGGCGGGCTTAAAGTTTTCCGGCGCTGCGTCGTCAATACGAGGACGATATTCTCTAAGGACCGCAGCCCTGAACCCCCAGTCCCCGGCCCCTTCTTCCGGTTTTTCGGCCCTCGAAGTGCTTGCCCTGCAGGCGGCTGTGGTGTCCCACCCGCGTCTGGGGCCGGCCGCGACGGCGTTTGCCTCGGAGCTGGCCACGCGGCTTGGCTGCGAGCGAGTGGCCGTCGGCTTTGTCGAGGATCGATTCTCGCGGGTCGTCGCCTTGTCTCACGGCGCGCTGGGTGACGGCAGCACCGACACCCTGCGGGCGATGGGTGCGGCGATGGACGAGGCGATCGAGCAGGCCGCGACGGTCATCGCCCCTGCGCCGCCCGAGCTGCCGCCGCGGATCATCCTGTCCCACGAGGAGTTCATCCGCCAGGAGGGCGGGGTGGTGTGCACCATCCCGATCGCGGTTCAGCATGAGCTGGTGGGCGCGGTGCTGCTACAGTTCCGCCAGGGGAGTGCGCCCGATCCGGCCGTGATGATGGAATGGGAGCACGCGGTGGCGCTGGTCGGCCCGGTGTTGCATTACATGCGTCACGGCGAGCGGCCCTGGCGCAAGCGACTGCGGGATCACCTGAGGCGCGGCTGGGCGGCGCTCCGGTCGCCCGCTGGTGGCCGCCTGCGGCTTGGGTTGGGCGTGGCGCTGGTGACGCTTACGGTGCTGCTGCTGGTGCCGTTCCAGTACCGGGTTGGCGGCAACGCCCGGGTGGAAGGGGCGATCCAGCGGGTGCTGGTGGCGCCGGTCGATGGCTTCCTGAAGCGCAGCCTGGTTCGTCCGGGCGATCTGGTCAAATCCGGCCAGGTGCTGGCCGAACTGGCTGAACAGGATCTGCAGCTCGAACGCAGCAAGTGGGCCAGCGAGCTTGCCCAGCACGAGAACGCCTACGGCGCCGCAATGGCGCGGGCTGATCGCGCCCAGCTGGTCGTCAGCCAGGCCAAGGCCGAGGAGGCGCGCGCCCAGCTCGATCTGGTGGACCAGCAGCTCGGGCGCATCCGCATCGAGGCGCCGTTCGACGGGGTCGTGATCCGCGGTGATCTCAGCCAGTCCCTCGGGGCGCCGGTGCAGCGGGGCGACGTGCTGCTGACGGTCGCGCCGCGGGAGCGTTTCCGCGTGATCGTCGAGGTGGATGAGCGGGACATCGCCCGCATCCGGGTGGGGCAGGTGGGTCATCTGGCCCTGTCGGCGCTGCCCTGGGACACGCTGCCGCTGGCCGTCACCCGCATCACGCCGATGGCCAGCGCGGTGGAAGGGCGCAACGTGTTCGAGGTGGAGGCGGCGCTGTCGGCCCAGCCCGACAACCTGCGCCCGGGGCTGCGCGGCGTGGCGAAGATTGCCGTGGGGCGCGAGCCCCTGGCGTGGGCCTGGACTCACCGGCTGATCGACTGGATGCGGATCGGCGTGTGGTCGTGGCTGGGGCACTGAGATGAACGGGCCGAGCGCCTTCAGCAGCCAGTGGTACCGGGTGGCGGGCCTCCATCCGAGCCTGCGGTCGCAGGTGCGGGTGCGTCGGCAGATCTACCGCGACGAGGTGTGGTACGTGCTCGCCGATCCGGTGAGCGGGCGTTTCCACCGGATGAACGCCGCGGCCTACGCCTTCGTCGGGCGCTGCGACGGCACCCGGACGGTGGATGCGCTGGCCGAGGCGCTGCTCGCCGACGACCCCGACCAGGCGCTCACCCAGGACGAGATCGTGCAACTGCTGGTGCAGCTCAACCAGCGCGGGCTGATCCAGTGCGAGGTGACGCCGGACGTGGAGGCGATCTTCCGCCGCCAGCACCAGGAGGCGCGCCAGGAGCGTCGTCTGGGCGTGAATCCGTTGGCCTTCCGGGTACGCCTGGGCGACCCGAACGATTTCCTGAAGCGCTTCGATCGCTGGCGTTACGTGATCTTCTCGTGGCAGATGCTGCTGGTGTGGCTCTCCGTGATTTGCGCCGGCGGGCTGGTGGCGGCCACCCATGTCGACGCCCTGTCGTCGGCGGCGCGCACCTGGATGGGCACGCCGCGTTTTCTGCTGATGGCGTGGCTGCTCTATCCGCCGATCAAGGCCTTGCACGAGCTGGCCCACGGGCTGGCGGTGCGGCGTTTCGGGGGCGAGGTGCATCAGACCGGCGTCAGCCTGCTGCTGCTCACGCCGGCGCCTTTCGTCGATGCGTCGGCGGCGGCGGCCTTCCGTCATGCGGGCCAGCGGGTGATCGTGAGCGCCGCGGGGATCATCACCGAGCTGACCCTCGCCGGCTTGGCGCTGATCGTCTGGGCGCTCGTCCAGCCGGGGCTGGTGCAGGATCTGGCGCTGGTGGTTGCGGTGGTCGGCGGGGTGTCTACGGTGCTGTTCAACGGCAATCCGCTGCTGCGCTTCGATGGCTATTACGTGCTGTGCGATCTGTTCGACCTGCCCAATCTGTCGGGGCGCAGCCGTGCCTTCTGGCGCCATCTGCTGCTCAACCGGCTGCTGCATGTGGCCGGCGTGCCGTCCCCCGAGCCGGGGCGGGGCGAGCGGCCGTGGCTCGTGTTCTACGCGCCGGCCTCGTGGATCTACCGGGTGGGGCTGTCGATCGCGATTGTCGGCTGGATCGGGAGCTGGTCGATGGTGCTCGGGGTGATCGCCGGTGTCGCCACGCTGATCGCGCTGATCGGCATGCCGGTGCTTGGTTTCTGGCACGGCCTGCTGCGCATGGCGCTGCCCGAGACCCAGCGGCGCCGGGCGCTGCGGGTGGCGGGTGGGTTGTCGGTGGCGGTGGTGCTGCTGATCGGGGTGATCCCGGTGCCGTTCTCGACCCTCGCCCAGGGCGTGGTGTGGATTCCGGAGCAGGCCCAGCTACGGGCCGGCACTGACGGTTTCATTGTGAGCATGGAAGGCCGGCACGGCGACAAGGTGGAGGCCGGGCAGGTTGTGCTCCGGCTCGAGGATGCCCGCCTCGTCACCGACGCAGCGAAACTGCGCAGCCAGCTCGAGGGACTCAACGCCGATCTGTTTCAGGCCATGCAGCGCGACCCGGTAAAGGCGCGGGATGTGGAAGCCGACATCGGGCGGGTGACGGCCCAGCTCAAGCGGGTTGAAGAATTGCAGGAGGCGCTGGTGCTGCGCGCCGGTGTGGCCGGCCAGCTGACGATGCCCCGTCAGGTGGATGTGGATGGCGCCTTCGTGCCCCGTGGCGCGCTGCTTGGCCACGTATTCACCGGCGAGCCGGCCACCGTGCGGGTGGCGGTGGAGCAGGACGTGGCCGCGCTGGTGCGCTCTGACACCCGTCAGGTGGGCGTGCGTCTGGCCGAGTCGGCGGGCGAAACGCTGCCGGCGCGGCTGCTGCGGGCAGTGCCGGCGGCCACCGAGAAACTCCCCAGCCCGGCCCTGGGCGACTTTGCCGGTGGGCGCTTTGCGGTCGACCCGGCGGATGAAGACCATCAGCGCACGCCGTCGCCGGTGTTCGTCTTCGATCTGGTGGTGGATGGTCTCATCCCCGAGCGGGCCGGCGGACGGGTGTGGGTGCGTTTCGATCACGGCTGGGCGCCGCTTGCCGTGCAGTGGGCGCGCCAGCTCAAACAGCTTTTCCTCAGCAACTTCAATCCTGCCACGTGACGATGCCGCTCGACCTGCGTGCGCCCCTGCCGGGGCTGGTGTGGGGCGCTTATCCGGAACGCCGGGAGCCGCCCCGGCGCAGCTGGCCGTGGCAGCGGGCCGGATACCGCCGGCAGCTCGCCGCCGTGCGTGCGGCGCTGGCGGGCTGGCGGATGCTCGACGAAGCCGCCTTCGCCGCCCGTCTGCGGACGCTGCAGGGCCGCCTCGGGCGGGACGGGCTGACGGGCGACGCGCTGACCGAAGCCCTCGCGGCGGCCGTGGACGCGGCCCGGCGCAGCCTGGGCATGGCGGCCTACGACACCCAGCTCCACGCCGCGCTGGTGATGCTCGACAACCGTCTGGCCGAGATGGCCACCGGCGAGGGCAAGACGCTCTCCGCCGCGCTCACCGCCGCCGTCGGTGCCCTGGCCGGGATGCCGGTGCATGTGCTCACTGCCAACGATTATCTGGTGGAGCGGGACGCGACCAACCTCGCGCCCTTCTACGCCAGGCTCGGGCTGCGGGTGGATTTCGTCACCGGCGAGATGAGCGAGGCCCGGCGCCGTACGTCTTACGCTGCGCCGGTGTGCTACGTGACGGCGCGGGAGCTGGTCTTCGATTATCTGCGCGACGGGCAGCGCCGGGGCCATGCCCGAGGCGATCTGCAGCGTCGGGTGGCGGCCCTTGGCGGCGACACCGCCCAGCCGCTGCTGCGCGGGCTGTGCATGGCAGTGGTGGACGAGGCCGACAGCCTGCTGATCGACGAGGCGATGATGCCGCTGATCCTCTCCCGCCAGGTGCGCGACAGCGGGGCGCGGGCCTTCTTCTGGCAGGCCTGGTCGCTGGCCGGCGAGCTGGTTTCGGGCGTCGACTTCCGCGTGGATGCGCCGGCGATGCAGGCGCGCCTCACCGATGCCGGCCGGCTGCGTCTGGCAGGCCGGGTGGCGGCCCTGGGCGGGCGCTGGCGCTCCCGCAGGCTGCGCGAGGAGGTGGTGGCCCTGGCCCTGGCGGCGCGCCACGTGTATCGCCGCGACGTGCATTACCTGGTGCGCGACGGGCAGGTGGAGATCATCGACGAGATCACCGGCCGCGCCGCGCCGGGCCGGGTGTGGTCGCGCGGGCTGCACGGGCTGGTGGAGCTGAAAGAGGGCTGCCGGCCGTCGCCCGCCACCGAAACCCTGGCTCAGATCACCTTCCAGCGATTCTTTCCCCGCTACCACCGGCTGTGCGGCATGAGCGGCACGCTGCGCGAGGCCCGGGGCGAGTTGCAGGAGGTGTACGGACTGGATATCGTGTGCATTCCGTCACGCCTTCCGGCCTCAAGAAAATCGTTTCCGGGCCGTTTATACGGGGCAAGACACGCTTTGTGGGACGCCGTCGCCCGTCGGGTCGCCGAGATCCGGCAGACGGGGCGCCCGGTGCTGGTGGGTACCTCGTCCGTGGCCGAGTCGGAATCCCTGTCGGCCAGCCTTGCTGCAGCGGGGGTTGCGCACACGGTACTCAACGCCCGCTTCGACGCCGACGAGGCCGCCATCGTGGCCCGGGCCGGGGAGCCGGGGCAGGTGACGGTGGCGACCAACATGGCAGGGCGGGGGACGGATATTCCGCTGGCGGCCGGTGTCGCGGCGGCGGGAGGGCTTCATGTGATGTGCTGCCAGTTCAATGCGTCGCGCCGGATCGACCGGCAGCTGGAAGGGCGATGTGCCCGCCAGGGCGACCCGGGCAGTGTGGAGACGTGGATCAGCCTGGATGTGGCCCGGGTGGCAGAGGTGCCGCTGCTGGGCCTGCTGGCGCGCCGGTACGGAATGGCGACGGATGGTGCGGTGAAGGTCGGGCCGCGGCTGCTGCGGGTGTTGCTGGGCTGGTACCAGTGGCGTCAGGCCGGCCAGGAGCGGCGGGCGCGATGGGCTTTGTTGCAGGCGGATCGGGAGTGGGAGCGGGGGTTGTCGTTTGGCGGCCCCGGGGAATGACGACAATGAAGAAATGGATGCTGAGCTGCGCGTGCTGGGGGCTGGCCGGAATGGCCGGACTGGCTGCGGCCGCCGGTCCGCAAGGGGCCGGTGGAACCGCAGGCGCAGCTTCATCGGGAACCCTCGGCTGCCTGATCGAACCCGACAAGGTGGCCGATCTGGGGAGCGCCGTCATCGGCGTGCTCGACAGCCTGCGCGCAGAGCGTGGCGACGTGGTGCGCAAGGGCCAGGTGCTGGCCGTGCTGCGCAATGACGTCGAACGGGCCACCGCCGAAGTCGCCCGGTCGCGCGCCGCCACCGAGGCCGACCTGCACAGCGCCGAAGCCAGCCGTGACCTGGCCCGCCAGAAGATGCGCCGGGCCGAGGACCTGGTGGCAAGGAATTACGTGGCTCAGCAGGCCCTCGACCAGGCCCGGGCGGATTTTCAGGTGGCCGAACAGAAGGTGCTGCAGACCCGCGAACAGCTGCGGGTATGGAGCCGTGAAGTCGGCGTGGCCGAGGCCCAGGTGGGCCTGCGGACGATCCGCAGCCCCTTCGATGGCGTGGTGGTCGAGCGCTATCTCTCGCTGGGCGAGCGGGTCGAAGAGAAGCCGATCTTCAAGGTGGCAAAGATCGATCCGCTGCGCATCGAGGTGATCGTGCCGGCGGCCCGCTTCGGCACCATCCGGGTGGGCGAGGTGGCCAGCGTGAAGCCGGATCTGCCCAATGCGGGGCCGGTGGATGCTTCCGTGACGTTGGTGGACCGCGTGGTGGATGCGGCCAGCAACACCTTCCGCGTGCGTCTTGCGCTGCCCAACCCCGGCAACACCCTGCCGGCCGGCCTGCGCTGCCGGATCACCTTTGGCGAGACATCGCCCCAGACGCCCATCGCCGTTGCCGGGGCCCGCCTCGTGGGCGGCATGCGCATGGATTCGAGCCTCGCGTCGTTCAAGGAACGGCGGCGGCATTAGCCACATCGGTCCAGACTATTTCTTTACCGCAAACAAGTGCAAAGCAAGAAAAGACATTTTTTGCGAAACCGTTGAATTCCGAGGTTGGCCTATTTGAACAAATGCTTCTGCTTTAGTTTTTCCGGAAAAGCAGGGTTTTAAGTTGATCTGTTAAAATCGATAAATATTCCGTTTTCAATTAAGCAAAACAATTCTCGCACCAAGGGCGAGTCAAGCTTAATGAGTTCAAACTGAAACGATGCATGATGATCAAGTTCACATCATGCATCGACGGTTCAGTGGCCGAATTAGCAGCAGCAGGGCGGCAGCGGAACGCAACCAGCCTTGGAGCCCTTGGCCTTGGAAGCCTTGAGCTTGCTGGCCTTGACCTTGGAGGCTTTGATCTTGGTGGCCTTGCTGCCGTTGGAGCCGGTGGCGCCGCAGCCGCCGCTAACGAGGACCAGTTCGCCGAGTTCGAGTTTACGCATGGTGATTTCTCCAATAAATGATTCGTTTAGGTGAATGCCATGTTTGTGCAATGCTTTGCATGAACAGGCGCTGCTATGAGATCACATTTCCTGGCGGTATAATTACAAAAACGTCACAACTATCTTATAAATTGCAAATTTTAAAGAAAACACATTTGATTGTTAAGTATGCCTTTTTTTTGATTTTCGCCTTCGCGAACATGACGGTGTTTGCGGAGACGCCCACCCTTGATGCGACGAGCTTTCGCTCCGCCAACGCCGGTGCGGCTCCCGCTGGATTCGAGCTGCGCTTCGAGACGCAGCTCAAGGCCGTGCCTGCGCTTGGCGGCGTTGCCCCAAGAAGCACTTCGAAGGGTCTTCGAAGCCTGATGGCTTCGGCGTTCAGGGGAGCGCCCGAGGTCTCCGGTGCGGAGGCACGTATCGATGGCGAGGTGGCGCGCGTTGACAAAGCCCGGGGACGGCTGCTGCCCAACGTTTCGATGGCGGCGGAGGATGGCAAAGGGGTTCTCAGCAATTCGGGCGGCGACACGCGCATGCTTGGTTATCGGTCGGTGAGCGGTCAGGTCGTATTGCCCATATACCGGCCCCGCCTGCATGCGGAGGTGCGTGGCGCGCTAGTCGCGGTGGAAGACAGCCGATTGGCGCTGAAGGAGGTGCAGAACGAGATATCGTTTCAGGTTGCCGCGGCTTACCTGGAGGTTGTCAGCCTGCGGGAAGACATCCGCAGCCTGAGCGAGGAGCGCGATCTCGTTCGAGCCCAGCAAAGGGTTAATGCGCGGCGTCTGGAGGGGGGTATTGGCTCGGTGACCGAAGTGGATGAGAGTGCTTTGCGTCTCCTGGTGATCCAGACTAACCTGGAAGCCGTTACCCGCGACCTGAGTTTCCAGCTGGCCGAGCTACGTCGCCTCAGTGGTGATCCTGCCGCCGACGCGGTTCCGCTGAAAGAGGGCGTCGCGATTCCGCGGGTGGTGCCCCAGTCGCTCGATCTGGCGCAAGACTCCCTGCGAACCGCCAACCCGACCCTGAACCGTGCATTGTTGGCGATCTCCTCCGCGCGAGAAAACCTTTCGGCCCAGCGCGCCGACCATCTCCCGACGCTCGACATGCAGGGATACACCGACCGGGGGCAGAACGTATCCGGCGGCGTGTACCGGAATAGTTCGTCTGTGCTGTCGATCGTGATCAACCTCCCGATCTATTCGGGCGGCAGCATCAATGCCGCGGAAACGGAGGCTGCTGCGCAACTGCGTCGGACGCAGCATGACAGTGAGGTGGCGGAGCGCCGGCTGTCCAGCGAACTGAATCGCACGTGGGGCGATTTCACGAAGTTCGAGGAGCGTGTCAAAGCCAATTCCGAGGCGCTGGCTCTGGCCATGGAGTTGGCCCAGCGAACCCGAAAGAGCTTCGATGCGGGGCTCAGGACGAACATTGACGTGCTGAACGCCCAGCGCCAAATCTCGGACGTGCGGAAGGAGTTGATTCGGGCGCGTAGCGGCGCCGTCATGAATCAGATACGCATCCTCACGCTGCTTGACGACCTGGATGATAGAAAGCTTGAACAGCTGGACGGGATATTGGATGCGGATTGAGCGGGCCGGGTCCGGTCCGCCGGCGTGCCACACGACCGGGCGATGCGTGCCGCTCGGGCGGTTTCGGGAGCAATTGCCGCCGGCGGAGGCCTGCCGGGGTGGGGCACGTAGCTGTGGTGAATTGTGAGCAAATCGTTGCTTGACCTGGCGATTAGTCTGGCAACATCCTTTTTTTGATCGTCGAGACGACCCAGGGACTGACTAGGACGAGGGTCACCGTAACCTATGAATGAATCTCTCCAAACATCGGCCTGCCTAGTGGGCGAACGCTACCTGCTGGCCAGTACCGCACTTTCCGAGTACATCGATTACGTCGAAGAGATGCTACCCGAGGATGCTCGCGGCAAGGGCGTGAGCCAGCACGTCGATGACTGGCATCGCTGCATGGATGTCATGAAGGCGTTGCGGCAATCGGAGGCCGGCATTGCAGATGCTCCGGTGGTGAAGGAGTTGCCACAGGCCATGCGCCCGCTCCAGGCCGAATTGCAGTCGTCGTCTGGTTTCATGCGGGGCTATGGTGACCTTCCGACCCGCATCGCCCTGGTGGATTTGCACCAACTGGTCGTCTATCAGCCCCATGTCGTGATGGATCATGTGAACCGATTGTGTTCCCGTATCGCCAAACTCAAGGGGCCGGCAGCCCTTTTCCGCTTCTGCCAGGGGAGCGATCAGGAATTGGCGCCCCTTAGCTTTGAAAAATATGGCGAGGAAATGGTCGTGTTCCGGTCGCCCTCCAAGGACTTGCGTTACCTCGAACCCTTGATCCTCCAGCAGGGGCAGACTACGGGCTACATGCCCACGGGGAAGGTCGGCGCCATATTGGGGCTGGCGGTCGGCTTTGGATCGAATCTGCTCAATGCGATCGAATACGAGGGGCGGCTCCTGTTGAACAATGGCTACCATCGCGCCACCGCCCTCGCGAACGCCGGGATGCGTTTTATCCCCTGCGTTATCCAGAGCGTGCGGCATCCTGACGAATTCGGGCTGGCGGGCACCCGATTGGCGGAGGCCTCCCGGGCGTTCTATTTTTCCGACCCACGCCCCCCGATGCTCAAGGACTTTATCGACCCCCGTCTTTACCGCGACATCAATGTCGTTCACCGCGAACGCCGGATAGTGATCCGCTACCAGGTCAGTACGGTGGATGTTGCCATCTGAACGACCGGACACTTACGAATCGCTCCATGGCAAGACGCCTTTTCAGGGATGAGGCCCTCAAGCATAGCCAGATCCAGCCGGGCGGCTCTATTCAGCTCGCGCAGCCGCTATCGCTTCGCTATGTGACCGCCTTCGTGGTGGTGTTTATCTGTGCGCTGATCTTTCTCCTCGTCAAGGGCGAGTACACACGCAAGGAGCGGGTTACCGGCATCACCATGGTGTCTGCCGGCACGGTGCGCCTGACCGCGCCCGAGGCTGGGGTCGTCACGCGGCGGCTCGTGTCCGACGGTGATCCGGTCAAGGCCGGGCAAGTCCTCTTCGAGCTCGGCCAGGACAGGCGCAGCGACCTGGGCGATACCCAGCGGCTTGTCGAGGATGCACTTGAGGCGCAGCGCAACCGGATCGACAAGGAGATCGGATTGCGGGTTGCGCTGGCGAATGAAGGCAGCGGCGTCCTTCGCCAGCAGCGTGAGCGCCTGCGCAGCGAGCTGCAGTTGCTCGACGCGGAGATCGGCCTGCAGTCAGAGCAAGTCGCGGTTGCGCGCACGCTCACCGAGAAGCTGCGCCCGCTGTTCGAAGAACGCATCGTGCCCGAGGTTCAATACCAGCAGCAGATGAGCGCTTACCTGGAGCAGCGCTCGCGGCTCGAAACTCTTAAGCGCAGCCGCGTGACCCTTGAAGGACAGCTTTCGCAGACGGTAAGCCAGTTACGGCAGGAGGCTCTGCGCGCAAATTCGGAAGAGACCGCGCTCGAACGAAGCGGGCTTGCGAATGACCAGGAGCGCTTCATCCGCCGCGGGGCGCGATTGACCCGGATTACCGCCACAGTGGATGGGGTGGCCACCGCGATATTGCTCAATACCGGTCAAGTGGTCGAGGCCGGCGCCTCGCTGGGTACGCTGGTGCCCGAGGGCAGCGCAATAGAGGTTCATCTGTTCGTGCCGAGCCGCGCCATGGGTTTTGTCCGTCCCGGGCAGGCCGTGCGATTGCGCTACGATGCGTTTCCTTATCAGAAGTTCGGGCAGTACAAGGGCGTTGTGACCGCGGTATCGGCGGTGAATGTGCCCAGCCGCGACCTGCAAGGCCATTTTCCCTTCCTCGCGGATAAAGGCGAGACTTTCTTCCGCCTGACCGTCCATCCCGATGACGATTACGTCAAGGCCTACGGCAAGGACGTGCTGCTGCGCCCCGGCTTGACACTGCAGGCGGATATCGACATCGAGTCGAAACCGCTCATTTCATGGATACTCGACCCGCTCTTGGCGGTCGGCAAGTCGTTCTGAGACAGCATTAATGACTGAAAGATTGCGGAATCTCCGCTTCTCCTCGTTCCCGAAGGTGCGCGAAATCCTGCAGTCCGAGGCCGCTGAATGTGGCCTTGCCTGCCTCGCGATGTGTGCCTCCGCCAATGGCTATGATGTCAGCCTGGACGCCCTGCGCCGACGTTTCCCGGTGTCCCTCAAAGGGGGCAACCTCAAGATGCTGGTCGACATCGCCGCGGCAATTGATCTAGCGGCACGTCCCCTTCAGCTAGAAGCGTCGGAGATTGGCGAGTTGCAGACACCGTGCATCCTGCATTGGGACATGCGCCATTTTGTCGTCTTGGTCAGCTTCGATGGCAAGGTTGCCACTATCCAGGATCCTGCCGTGGGGCGGCGCAAGGTCACTCTGAGCGAGCTTGGCAAGCACTTCACCGGGGTCGCGCTCGAGTTGACACCCACCCCGGCCTTCAAGCCGCGACGGGAGCGCCCCCAGATCGGTTTCGCCGATCTGCTGGGCAAGGTGCGCGGGCTTCGCGCGAGCCTCGTGCAGATCGGCCTGCTATCGCTGGCGCTCGAAGTCTTGTCCATCGTCATGCCCTGGATCAACCAGTGGATCATCGACGACGTCGTCGTCACCATGGACCTTGATCTCCTCAACGTACTGGCCCTGGCGATGTTGCTGTTTGGCGCCACACAGGCGGCGATCCGGGCCTTTCGCAGTTGGGCCGTGGTGCATCTGGGCACCCAGATGAATTTGCAGTGGATGTCCAATGTCTTCGGCCATTTGCTCCAGCTGCCGATGTCCTTCTTTGAGAAGCGGCACTTGGGCGACGTCGTTTCGCGCCTGCGTTCAACCACAGAATTGCAGAAGGCGCTGACGCAGGGTTTTGTCGAGGCGATCCTCGATGGAATCATGGCGCTGTTGGCGCTGACCGTCATGCTGTTTTACAGCACGACATTGACGCTGATCGTGTCGCTTGCGGCTGCGCTCTACACGGTGCTGCTGATCAGTGCTTATCGGAGTTACCGCATTCGTAACGAGGAGGTGGTGGTGCGCTCGGCGCTGGCCGACTCGTACATGATGGAGTCGATCCGCGGTGTCCAGTGCATCAAACTATTCAACTTCCAGAATACCCGCCGCGCTCGCTGGCTGAATCTTCAGGTGGACGCGGTGAATGCCAGCATTCAGATCCGCAAACTGGACATATTTTATCAGCTTGGATATGGCGTCATTGCCGCCGCCGAGAACGCGCTCGTGATATGGCTCGCAACTCACCTGATCTTGGACAAGAAATTCACCATCGGGATGTTGCTGGCTTTTATCACCTACAAGAGCCAGTTCCTGTCTCGCAGCTCTGCGTTGGTCGACAGATTGTTTCAGTATCGACTTCTCAATATCCAGCGGGATCGGCTCGCCGACATCGTGCTGACGCCTGTGGAAAGCGGCACCCAGATTCGTCAGCCATTGACCACGGGGGGGCAAGGCTGCACGATAGAATTACGTGATGTGTGGTACCGCTATGGCGAGGGCGAGTCATGGACGCTGCAGGGTGTCAATCTGACCATCGCCCCGGGTGAATCGATCACGGTGCTTGGCCCGTCGGGCTGCGGCAAGACCACGCTCGTCAAGATCATTCTCGGGATTCTCGAGCCGACGCGTGGTGAAGTGCTTGTCGATGGTACGAATCTCGCTCGCATTCAGCTCGACGACTATCGCCGCCGGCTTGCCACGGTCATGCAGGAGGATCGGCTGTTCTCTGGTTCAGTTCTCGATAACGTGAGTTTCTTCGACGAAGCCCCAGACATGGCGCGTGTCCGCGATTGTCTAGCTGCAGCGGCCGTGCTGCATGAGATCGACGAGATGCCGATGGGAGCACATACACTGGTAGGAGACATGGGAACAACCTTGTCGGCGGGCCAGGGGCAGCGCGTCTTGTTTGCACGCGCGCTCTACAAGCAGCCGGAGATGCTGTTGATGGACGAGGCGACCAGTTTCCTTGATGTAGACAATCAGACGCGTATCCGCAGCTGGCTTGAGGCCAGTCGGCTGACCCGGATTTCGATCACTCATCGTATCGAGATGGTCAGTCCCCGTGACCGTGTTTTCCGCATGGAGGGAGGCAAGCTCCACCCAGGCAGCGGCTAGGCATAGCCGATTCACATCGGTGCGCTAAAGTGTGGCAGGCGTCTTGACGTAGACACCCTGAGCGCAGATCGAAAGCTACGAGTCGCGCACCTTGCAGCAGCCTTGGAAAGGAGCGTGAGTGGATCGTGGTCTTCCCTCCCGGCCGATAATTGAAACCTTCGAGTCGCGCATTCTGTATTCGGCCGATTCCGGTCCGATAGGGCTCATGTCGGCGGTGCTGGCGGGGGCTCATATGCCAGTTGCTGGTATGGTTCGGAATGTTAGCGAACTGGTTATTATTGATGCGCGCGCGCCAGAGATGCAGGCGCTCATTGATGATCTCTCGGCCCAGCAGCAGGCGGGGCGGCCCATCGAGGTGGTGGCGGTCGGCAGCGACGAGGACGGCATCGCGGTGATCGGCAGCACGCTGGCCGGGCGCAGCGATGTCTCCGCCGTGCATGTGATCGGCCACGGCGCCAGCGGCGTTGCCCAGCTGGGCGCCAGCGAGCTGGACGCTGAATCGGTCTTCCAGCGGGCGGGCGAGATCGCCGGCTGGGGCGATGCGCTGTCGGCCGACGCCGATCTGCTGCTCTACGGCTGTGACGTGGGCGACGGCGAGGCCGGCCAGTCCCTCGTGGCAACCCTGGCCCAGCTCACCGGCGCCGATGTGGCGGCCAGTGACGATCCGACCGGTAGCGCGCTGCTGGGTGGCGACTGGGATCTGGAAGTGCGCACCGGCGCGATCGAGGCGACCCCGTTTGCGTCGGCGAACCTGCAGGTCGAATGGTCCGGAGTGCTGGCGCTGACGGCCCAAGGGTCGGAGACCAGGGTCAATACCACTACCAGCGGTACCCAGACCGAAAACTGGTCCACCAAGACGGTGGCGATGGACGCCAATGGCAACTACGTCGTGATCTGGATGGACGGTTCGGGCGCCACCGACACCGGCATCGGCATCTACGGTCAGCGCTACAACGCCAGCGGCGTGGCCCAGGGCGCGCAGTTCCACGTCAACACCTACACCGCTGACAACCAGCGCAACCCAACGGTGGCGATGGACGCCAATGGAAACTTCGTGGTGGTGTGGGAGAGCAACAGCCAGGACGGCAGCCGCTACGGCATCTATGCCCAGCGCTACAACAGCAGCGGGGTGGCCCAGGGCAGCGAGTTCCGGGTCAATACCACCACCACCTACGACCAGCTCGAAGCTGCGGTGGCGATGGACGCCAGCGGCAACTTCGTGATCGCCTGGCATAGCTGGAGCCAGGACGCAGTCAACACCGACGGCATCTACGCCCAGCGCTACAACAGCAGCGGCGTGGCCCAGGGTTCCGAGTTCCTGGTCAACACCTACACCACCGACAACCAGACCGAGCCCAGCGTCGCCATGGACGCCTCGGGCAATTTCGTGATCGCCTGGCAGAGCTTTGGTCAGGACGGCGACAATGAAGGCATCTACGCCAAGCGCTACAACAGCAGCGGGGTGGTGCAGGGCAGTGAATTCCATGTGAGCACCTACACCACCAGCAACCAGGATCTGCCGGTGGTGGCGATGGACAGCAGCGGCAACTTCGTGGTCGTCTGGGAAAGCAATCAGGACGGCAGCGGCAACGGCATCTACGGCCAGCGCTACAACAGCAGCGGCGCGGTACAGGGCGGCGAGTTCCGGATCAACACCACCACCATCAACCAGCAGCAGAACCCGGTGGTGACGATGCTGGCCGGAGGCGGGTTTGTGGTGGTGTGGCAAAGCACCAGTCAGGACGGCAGCTTCGACGGCGTCTACATGCGCCAGTACGATTCGTCCGGCACCGCGCTGACCGCTGAGACGCTGGTCAATACCACCACCACCGACTACCAGGACGTACCGAGCATCGCGGCCGACGAGAAGGGGCATCTGGTCGTGGTGTGGCACGGCAACGGCCCCGGCGACACCGACGGCGTCTTCATGCAGCGCTACCAGTACGCGGTGGCGCCCGTCCTGACGCTGACCGGCTACAGCGGCACCTACGTGGAGAACGCGGGGGTGATCTACGACGCCGGCGCCACCGTGACCGATGCGGACACCACCACCTTCACCGGTGGCCAGCTGATCTACCAGATCACCGCCAACGGCACGGCCAGTGACGAACTGGGCATCCGCAATCAGGGTACGGGTGTCGGGCAGATCGGCCTGTCAGGCACCAACGTGACCTACGGTGGCACCACCATCGGCACCTACAGCGGCAGCTTCGGCAATGGCAGCACGCCGCTCACCGTCACCTTCAACAGCAACGCCTCGGTGGCGGCCGTGCAGGCGCTGGTGCGCAACGTCACCTACCGCAACACCAGCGAAAACCCCAGCACTGCCACCCGCAGCAGCAGCCTGACCGTCTCGGACGGCACCGGCTTGACCAGCGCGCCGGCGGTGGTGTCGATGGCGGTGACGGCCGTCAATGATCCGCCGATTATTACCAGCAACGGTGGAGGCTCCTCGGCGGCGATCAGCATGGCCGAAAACAACACAACCGTCTCCGTGGTTGCAGCAGCCGATGCCGAGAACGATGTGCTCACCTATAGCATCGTAGGTGGGGTTGACTCCGCCAGATTTAACATCGACCCCAGTAGCGGTGTGTTGAGATTTATTAGTGGGCCGGACTACGAGAACCCATCCGACAGTGGCACCGACAACATCTACAACGTAATCGTCCAGGTTACAGACGGCAGTGCGGTTGATACACAGGCACTGGCAATCACCGTTACGAACGTAGACGAACAGATCCATGTAGACGCCAGTTCGTCTGCGATAACCGCTGGGGCCACTTCTCTGACGTGGTCTCACACGACTTCAACCACCACCCACGGTATTCTGATCGTCACCGTCGCGGTGAGGAAAGACGTTCCCGTAACATCGGTTACCTATGGTGGTACGGCGTTGACCCACGTGGGCAGCCAAGTTGATCCGAGTGGCAAGGTGCGAGCAGAAATGTGGTATCTGTTGGCGCCCTCTGGCGGTACGGAGAACGTGGTTGTATCCCTGAGTGGCAGTGCCAACGCTACGGCCGGTGCCACTAGCTTCTACAACGTCAGTCAAAATAACCCGTTTGGCAGCGTGACAGCCGGTTCTGGAAGCGGTGATCCGTCACTGACGCTGGTTTCGGCGGTTGGCGAATTGGTTGTCGACTCCGTAGCCGATCGCGATGTCGACAGCCAGGTTGTCGGGCCGGGGCAAAGCGAGCTTTGGACTGACAAGGTCGGTAGCGGTAGCAACGACTCTTGGGGAGGCTCCAGTGCTGAGGCCGGTGCGGCCTCAGTGACGATGTCATGGACGACTAACGGAGCCGGTGCCGGTGAGTGGGCTGCGGTGGGGTTGTCGCTCAAGCCCTTTGTCAACCATGTTCCGACAGTCACCACGACTGCATCGGCTCTTGCTTACACCGAGAACTCAGGTGCTACGTTAGTGGACAATGTTGTCACGGTCAGTGATTCCGACGGTGACAGCCCTGTCGGCGCCACGGTGAGCATCACCAGCGGCTTCGCCAGCGGCCAGGACACGCTGGCCTTCACGGATCAGTCGGGCATCACCGGCAGCTGGAACGTCGCTACAGGCGTGCTCACCCTCAGCGGCAGCGCCACCGTGGCCAACTATCAGGCGGCGCTGCGCAGCGTCACCTATGTCAATACGTCCGATCAGCCCGTCACCGCGACGCGCACAGTCTCCTTCGCGGTCAATGACGGGCTGGGGACGAGCGCCACCGCAACCCGCAACATCTCGGTCGCGTCGGTGGATGACGCGCCCAGCTTCAACGCTGCCGACTACACGGTGACGACCGCGCCCGGGGCTGCCGCGGACCGGGGCTACGCCACCTTGGTCCAGGGCGACGGCAAGATCCTCGTCGCCGGCTATTCGAGCAACGGCAGCAACCTCGATTTCCTGCTGATGCGCTACAACGTGGATGGCACCCTCGACACCAGCTTCGGCGGTGGCGACGGTATGGTCACCACGGCCATCGGCAGTGGCGACGATGAAGCCCACGCCGTGGCGCTGCAGTCCGAAGGCCGGATCCTCGTTGCCGGCTTCACCCAGAACGGCCTGCATCGGGATTTCGCGCTGGTGCGCTATCTCGCCGACGGCACCCTCGACACCAGCTTTGGCGGCGGCGACGGCATCGTCACCACCGACCTCGGCGGGGGCTCCGGCGACGAAGCCTGGAGCATGGTCGTCCAGACCGACGGCCGGATCGTCCTCGGCGGCACCTCGGCCAGCAACTTTGCCCTGGTGCGCTACAACACCGACGGCAGTCTCGACACCAGCTTCAGCGGCGACGGCATGGTCAGCGTCGATATCGCTGGCGGCAGCAGCGACAACGGCTACGGCCTCGCGCTGCAATCCGACGGCAAGCTCGTCCAGAGCGGCAGTGCCACGGTGAGCGGCACGCTGGATTTCGGCGTGGTGCGCTACAACACCGACGGCAGCCTCGACACCAGCTTCGGCGGCGGCGACGGCATCGTCACCACGCCCATCGGCGCCAGCTTCGACATCGCCCAGTCGGTGGCCATCCAGTCCGACGGCAAGATCGTCGTCGGCGGCTATTCCACCAACGGCTCGAACAATGATTTCGCTGTCGTCCGCTACACCAGCGCCGGCGCCATCGACACCGGTTTTGGCGGCGGCGACGGGATCGTCACCGTGGATTTCGGCGGTCACGATTCGTCCTGGTCCACGGTGCTGCAGTCGGACGGCCGGATCGTGATGATCGGCGGCGCGACCTCCACCGATCTGGCCGCGGTGCGCCTGTTGAGCGACGGCAGCCTCGACACCAGCTTCAGTGGCGACGGCAAGTTCAGCGCCCACCTGGGCACCAACAGCTTCCTGTATTCGGCGGCGATCGGTGCCGACGGGCGGGTTGTCGCCACCGGCTACAGCAACACCACCACCGACGACGTGCTGCTCGTCCGCCTCTCCGGCGACGGCCAGTTCGACACCCGCTCGAACCCCGCCACCACCAGCCTCGGCGGCAGCGCCAGCTACACCGAGAACGGCAGCGCGGCGGTGATCGATTCGAGCGTGCGCATCTTCGACGCCGAACTCAACGCCGCCGACAGCTACGCCGGCGCCACCCTCACGCTCGCCCGCAGCGGCGGCGCCAACGCCCAGGACGTGTTCTCCGCGTCGGGCAACCTGGGCACGCTCACCCAGGGCGGCAGCCTGCTGCTCTCGGGCGTGAATGTCGGCACCGTGACGACCAATTCGTCCGGCACGCTGCTGCTCACCTTCAACGCCTCGGCCACCCAGGTGCGGATCAACGAGGTGATGAGTTCCATCGCCTACGCCAATTCGTCCGACGCGCCGCCCGCCAGCGTCAGCCTTGCCTGGACCTTCAGCGACGGCAACAGCGGCGGGCAGGGCAGCGGCGGGGCGAAGACCGCCACCGGCACCAGCACCATCAACATCACCGCCGTGAACGACGCGCCGACCGTCACCAGCAGCGCCAGCGCCAGCGTGGCCGAGAACACCACGGCGGTGATGACGGTCACCTCGTCCGACGTGGATGGCGGCACGCCGGTGTATTCGATCTCGGGTGGGGTCGATGCGGCGAAGTTCTCCATCAATAGCACCACCGGCGCGCTGAGTTTCCTCGCCGCGCCGAACTACGAATCGCCCACCGACGCGGGCGGCAACAACGTCTACGACGTCACCGTCCAGGTCAGCGACGGCTTCCTGACGGATACCCAGGCGATTGCGGTGACGGTGAGACCGGTTAACGACAACACCCCGGCGATCACCAGCGGTGCCAGTGCGAGCGTCGCCGAGAACAGCACGGCCGTGATGACGGTCACCGCGACGGATGCCGACCTGCCGGCCCAGACGCTGAGCTACAGCATCGTCGGCGGCG
>NZ_CALAYQ010000088.1:0-23981 GCF_937894855.1 uncultured Zoogloea sp. | reverse complement strand
GCCACCCTCGGCAAGCTGATGGGCAACGAGATCCACGCCCTCCAGCTCAACACCTACACCCCCGCCCAATGGGCCGAATTTCAGAAGGAACTGGGCTGATCGCCCGGACTGTCGATGGATAAACTTTTGATTGCCGGCGGCGCCCGCCTGTCCGGCGAGATCGCCATTTCCGGGGCCAAGAACGCCGCCCTGCCGATCCTCTGCGCTGCGCTGCTGACCACCGAGCCGGTCACCTTCACCAACGTGCCGCGCCTCAACGACATCGGCACGCTGCTGCGCCTGCTCGAGCAGATGGGCGTCAAGGTCACCCGCGATGGCGACACCGTCACCCTCGATGCCGCCGGCGTGAACAACCCGGTCGCCTCCTACGAGATGGTCAAGACCATGCGCGCCTCGATCCTCGTGCTCGGCCCGCTGGTGGCGCGCTTCGGCGAGGCCCGCGTGAGCCTGCCCGGCGGCTGTGCGATCGGCGCCCGTCCGGTGGATCAACACATCAAGGGCCTGCAGGCCATGGGCGCCGAGGTGAAGGTCGAGCACGGCTACGTGCACGCCAAGGTGCCGCGCCTCAAGGGCGCCCGCCTGTTCACCGACATGGTCACCGTCACCGGCACCGAAAATCTGATGATGGCCGCCTGTCTGGCCGATGGCGAGACCGTCATCGAGAACGCCGCCCGCGAACCCGAAGTCGTCGACCTGGCCAACTGTCTGGTGGCGATGGGCGCCCAGATCTCCGGCGCCGGCGGCGACGTGATCCGCATCCGCGGCGTGAAGGCCCTCCACGGCGCCACCTACCGGGTGATGCCCGACCGCATCGAGACCGGCACCTACCTGTGCGCCGCGGCCGTCACTGGCGGTGAAGTGCGCCTCACGCAAACCTCCGGCAGCTACCTCGACGCCGTCATCGACAAGCTGATGGATGCCGGCTGCGAGATCGTCACCGAGCGCGATGCGATCCGCCTCACCGCCCCGGCGCGCCTCAACGCCGTGAGCCTGCGCACCGCCCCGTATCCGGCTTTCCCCACCGACATGCAGGCCCAGTTCATGGCCCTCAATGCGGTGGCCGACGGCACGGCGGTGATTCGCGAGACCATCTTCGAAAACCGCTTCATGCACGCGGTCGAGCTGCAGCGCCTGGGCGCCGACATCAAGATCGACGGCAACACCGCCTTCGTGAAGGGCGTGCCGCGCCTGCAGGGCGCCACCGTGATGGCGACCGATCTGCGCGCTTCCGCCAGCCTGATCATCGCCGGCCTGGTGGCCGAAGGTGAAACCACGGTCGAGCGCATCTACCACCTGGATCGCGGCTACGAGAAGCTCGAAGCCAAGCTCGCGGCGCTGGGCGCCAACGTCCGCCGCCTGAGCTGACCGGCCTGCCCGCCGTGGAAGCGTGGATCGTTTCGCTGGCGGGCAGCAACCCTGTGTTCTCCGGCGGGCTCGCCCTGGGCCTGCTGGGGGCCGTGGCCTACTGGCTGAAGGACGCGCTGCCCGCCACGGCGGTCTTCCTCAGCCGCTACATCGTCTCCACCGTCACCGTCGACAACCGGGACGAGATCCTCTTCCCGACCGTCGTCGAATACATGCACGCCCGCGACGTGCTGCGCCGGATCAACCAGTTCACCGTGCGCGCGGTGAAGGATTCCGACGCATATCAGAGCTTCTCCGACGACCTGCGCCAGGGCGTGCGCCCGCGGGCCTTTTTGTCGCCGGCCGAGGGCTTCCACATCTTCTGGCTGGACGGCCGGCTGATGTGGATGAAGCGCGAGGTGAGCGTCGGCCAGACGATCTTTGAGAAGATCACCCTGTCGTGCTTCGGGCGCGACAAGTCGGTGTTGGAAGCCTTCATCCACGCTGCCATCGAAGAGCGCGTCGCCCGCGAGCTCGACAAGATCGCGATCTACATCCCCAACCCCTACACCCACGGCGACTGGTCGCGGGCGCGGCTGGGCAACAACCGCCGGCTGGCGTCCATCGTCCTCAAGGCCGGGCAGACCGAGCAGATCCTGGCTGACCTGGGCCGCTTCTTCGCCGACAAGGCCCGCTACGACGACCTGGGCATTCCCTGGCGGCGCGGCTACCTGCTGTACGGCGCGCCGGGCACCGGCAAGACGTCGCTGGTCACCGCATTAGCCTCCGAGATGCGGCTCAACGTGTGCAGTCTGTCGCTGGCCGCGTCGGGCATCACCGACGACAAGATCGGCAGCCTGCTGGCCAGTGTGCCGCCGCGCTCGATCATCCTGATTGAAGACGTGGACGCCTTCTTCCGCCAGCGCGAGCAGCAGAGCCAGCAGGTCAAGCTGTCTTTCTCGGGCTTCCTCAATGCGTTGGATGGCGTGGCGGCTCACGAAGGCTCGGTGGTCTTCATGACCACCAATCACCCGGAAACCCTCGACGAGGCGCTGGTGCGATCGGGCCGGATCGACTTCCGGATGGAACTCGGCCCCTGCGACCGGCATCAACTGGCGGGGATGTTCCGCAAGTTCCACGACGACCCGGCGCTGGCCGAGGCCTTTGCCGCCGCGCTGCCCGAAGGCGAGCTGTCGCCGGCGGCGGTGCAGGAGCGGCTGCTCAAGGCCCGAAGCCCCACCGAGGCCTTTGTCCGCTTCGATCTGCCGGTGCCCGCGGGGCTTGCCGGCGCTGCGGTAACGGCGGCCGACTGACGGCCACCCCCGCGATCGGCTAAAATCACTTTTTGCTCAGACAGATCATCACCTTGAACGGCATCACGCTTGCCCTTTCGAAGGGCCGAATCTTCGAAGAAACCCTGCCGCTGCTCGCCGCCGCAGGGATCACGCCGACCGACAACCCTGAAACGTCGCGCAAGCTCATCATCGGCACCAATCGGCCGGACGTGCGCCTTGTCATCGTGCGCGCCACCGACACGCCGACCTACGTCCAGTACGGCGCCGCCGACCTCGGCATCGCCGGCAAGGACGTGCTGATCGAGCATGGCGGCGCCGGCCTGTACCAGCCGCTGGACTTGAACATCGCCAAGTGCCGGCTGTGCGTGGCGGTGCCCAAGGAGTTCGACTACGCCGCGGCGGTCAAGCGCGGCGCGCGCATCCGCGTGGCCACCAAGTACGTCAATGCGGCCAAGGCGCACTTTGCCGCCAAGGGCATGCACGTGGATCTCATCAAGCTCTACGGCTCGATGGAGCTCGCGCCGCTGGTCGGCCTCGCCGACGCGATCGTCGATCTCGTCTCCACCGGCGGTACCCTCAAGGCCAACAACCTGGTCGAGGTCGAGGACATCATGCCCATCAGCTCCCGGCTGGTGGTCAATCAGGCCTCCCTCAAGCTGAAACGCGAACTCATCCAGCCCGTGCTGGAAGCCTTTGCCGGAGCCATCAAGCCATGAGCGAGCAGATCCGCCGCCTGTCGTCCGCCGAACCCGGCTTTGCCGCCACCCTCGACGCCCTGCTGGCCTTCGAAGGCAGCACCGATGCGGCCATCGAACAGGCCGTCGCCGACATCCTCGCCGCCGTGCGCAAGGACGGCGACGCGGCGGTGGTCGAATTCACCCGTCGCTTCGATCACCTCGACGTGGCCGACATGGCCGCGCTCGAACTGCCCCGCGCCGAGCTCGACGCGGCGCTGGCCGGCCTGCCCGCCGAGCAGCGGGCCGCGCTGGAAGCCGCCGCCGCCCGCGTGCGCAGTTACCACGAGCGTCAGCGCATCGAATCCTGGAGCTACACCGAAGACGATCCCGCCATGCGCGGCACGCGCCTCGGCCAGCAGGTCACCCCGCTGGACCGCGTCGGCCTGTACGTGCCGGGCGGCCGCGCGTCCTACCCCAGCTCGGTGCTGATGAACGCCATCCCGGCCAAGGTGGCCGGCGTGGGCGAGCTGATCATGGTCGTGCCCACCCCGCGCGGCGAGAAGAACCCGCTGGTGCTGGCCGCCGCGGCGATCACCGGCGTGGATCGCGTGTTCACCATCGGCGGCGCCCAGGCCGTGGCCGCGCTGGCCTACGGCACCGCGACGATTCCGCAGGTGGACAAGATCGTCGGCCCCGGCAACGCCTACGTGGCGAGCGCCAAGCGCCGGGTGTTCGGCACCGTCGGCATCGACATGGTCGCCGGCCCGTCCGAAGTGCTGATCATCTCCGACGGTTCCGGCAACCCCGATTGGGTGGCGATGGATCTCTTCGCTCAGGCCGAGCACGACGAGCTCGCCCAGTCCATCCTGCTGTGCACCGACGAAGCCTTCATCGGCCGCGTCGAGGCCAGCATCGCGAAGCTGCTCCCCGAGATGCCACGCCGAGAGACCATCGCCACGTCGCTCAAGAACCGCGGCGCGCTGGTGCTGGTGCGTGATCTGGCCGAAGCCTGCGAGATCGCCAACCGGATCGCGCCGGAGCACCTGGAGCTGTCGCTGGCGGAGCCCGGCCCGTGGGTCGAGAAGATCCGCCACGCCGGCGCCATCTTCATCGGCCACCACTCGGTCGAAGCGCTGGGCGACTACTGCGCCGGCCCCAACCATGTGCTGCCCACCATGCGCAGCGCGCGCTTCTCGAGCCCGCTGGGCGTGTATGACTTCCAGAAGCGCACCAGCCTCATCGAGGTGTCGGAGGTCGGCGCCCAGACCCTGGGCAAGGTCGCGTCGATCCTCGCCCACGGCGAAGGCCTGCAGGCTCACGCCCGTTCGGCGGAGATGCGCCTGAAGGGCTGATTGATCGAATGATTCGATCAAACCTATCGAATCATTCGATAGGTTTTGCCGGGACAACAAAAAGCCGCGTTCTAGGACGCGGCTTTTTGTCATCTGAAGGCCCCAAAAATCAGCCGAGGATGGCCTTCAGCGCATCCACCAGCAGCGTGCACTGTTCATCCGTGCCCACCGTGATGCGCAGAAACTGGTCGATCCGCGCCGCCTTGAAGTGGCGCACGATGATGCTGCGCTCCCGCAGGCGGGCCGACAACGTGGCCGCGTCGTGGCCAGGATGACGAGCGAACACGAAGTTGGCCGCCGACGGCAGCACCTCGAAGCCCAGCCCCGCCAGATCGGCAGCGAGGCGCTCGCGGCTGACGATCACCTTGCGGCGGGTTTCGTCGAACCACGCCTCGTCATCCATCGCGGCGCTGGCGCCCACCAAGGCGAGGCGATCCAGCGGGTAGGAGTTGAAGCTGTCCTTGACACGGGTGAGTGCCTCGATCAGCTCGGGCTGGCCGATGGCAAAGCCCACCCGCAGGCCCGCCAGCGAGCGCGACTTGGACAGGGTTTGCGTGACCAGAACGTTCGGGAAACGACGCACCAGCGCCACCGCCGTGGGGATCGCGTCGAGACCGCCGAAATCCACGTAGGCCTCGTCGATCACGATGGGCGCGTCCGGCAGCGCGGCGGCGAGGCGCTCGACCTCGGCCAGCGGCAGCAGACGGCCGGTGGGGGCGTTGGGGTTCGGGAAGATCACTGCGCCGGCGTCGCCCGCGAGGTAATCATCGACGCGGATCGAGAAGTCGTCGGCGAGCGGCACGACGCGGTAGTCGATGCCGTACAGCCCGCAGTACACCGGGTAGAAGCTGTAGGTGATGTCCGGGAAGAGCAGCGGCTTGTCGTGCTTGAGCAGCGCCTGGAAGGTGTGGGCCAGCACCTCGTCGGAGCTGTTGCCCACGAACACCCATTCGGCCGGCACGTCGAAGTGGCGGGCGACGGCGGCCTTGAGCTGGCTCCCGAGGGGGTCGGGGTAGAGCTTCAGGCGGTCGGCATCGGCGCCGAGTTCTGCGTGGATCGCGGCCAGCACGCGGGGGCTGGGCGGGTAGGGGTTTTCGTTGGTGTTGAGCTTGACCAGGTTGGCGAGCTTGGGCTGCTCGCCCGGAACATACGGGGTCAGGCCGTGAACGACGGGGCTCCAGAAGCGGCTCATGGCGATCGACTCGGGCGGCGGTTTGCGCCGCAAGGGACGGTGAAAACGCTAAATGCTATCATGGCCGTTCTCATTACCTCGTTTCGACCGTTTCTCCTGGAAAACCCCCAATGCGGCAAGCCGAAATCTCCCGCGACACCCTTGAGACCAAGATCCGGGTCAAGATCAACCTGGACGGTTCGGGCAACAGCCAGCTCAACACCGGCATCGGTTTCTTCGACCACATGCTCGACCAGATCGCCCGTCACGGCGCCTTCGATCTCGAGATCGAATCCGTCGGCGACCTGCACATCGACGGCCATCACACCGTGGAAGACGTGGGCATCACCCTCGGCCAGGCCTTTGCGAAGGCGGTCGGCGACAAGAAGGGCCTGACCCGCTACGGCCACGCCTACGTGCCGCTCGATGAAGCCCTCTCCCGCGTGGTGGTCGATCTGTCCGGCCGCCCGGGCCTCGAATTCGACATTCCCTTTACCGCCGCGATGATCGGCGCCCTCGACACCCAGCTGGTGTATGAATTCTTCCAGGGCTTCGTGAATCACGCCGGCGTCAGCCTGCACATCGACAACCTCAAGGGCCGCAACGCGCACCACCAGTGCGAGACCGCCTTCAAGGCCTTCGGCCGCGCGCTGCGCATGGCGGTGACGCCCGATCCGCGCCAGGCCGGCGTGGTGCCGTCCACCAAGGGGGCCCTGTGATGAGCAAGGTCGCCATCATCGATTACGGCATGGGCAACCTGCGTTCGGTGGCCAAGGCCATCGAGCACGTCGCCACCGGTGCCACCGTCGTCGTCACCGCCGATCCGGCCGAAGTGCTGTCGGCGGATCGCGTCGTCTTCCCCGGCCAGGGCGCGATGCCCGACTGCATGCGCGAGCTCGACGCCCGCAACCTGCGTCCGGCCGTGCTCGAAGCCGCGCGGAACAAGCCTTTCCTGGGCATCTGCATCGGTCAGCAGATGCTCTTCGATCACAGCGAAGAGGGCAACGTGCCCGGCCTCGGCATCTTCAAGGGCGAAGTGCGGCGCTTTCCTGCCGACAAGATGGTGGCTGCCGATGGCGCCCGCCTGAAGGTGCCCCACATGGGCTGGAACGAAGTCTGGCAGAAGCAGGCTCACCCCCTGTGGGCCGGCATCCCCGACGGCGCGCGCTTCTACTATGTGCACAGCTACTACGTCGATCCCGCCGATCCGGCCATCGTCGCCGCGACCACCGACTACGGCATCCCCTTTACCGGGGCGGTAGCGCAGGCTAATATCTTCGCCATCCAGTTCCACCCGGAAAAGAGCGCCCAGGCAGGTCTGCAGCTGCTGTCCAACTTCATGTCCTGGAAGCCCTGAATCGCTCCCCATGGGTAGCCAAATCCATCCCGTCGTTCCGTTCCCTCCCTTACCGCACTTCTTCCTATGCTGCTGATTCCCGCCATCGACCTCAAGGACGGTCACTGCGTGCGCCTTAAGCAAGGCGAAATGGATGCCGCCACGGTCTTCTCCGAAGACCCGCGTGCCATGGCCCGTCACTGGGTCGAGCAGGGCGCCCGGCGCCTGCATCTGGTGGACCTCAACGGCGCCTTTGCCGGCAAGCCGAAGAACGAAGCCGCCATCAAGTCGATCCTCGAGGAAGTCGGCGACGAGATCCCCGTCCAGCTGGGCGGCGGCATCCGAGACCTCGACACCATCGAGCGCTATCTTGACGCGGGCCTCACCTACGTGATCATCGGCACCGCCGCGGTTAAGAACCCGGGCTTCCTGCACGACGCCTGCAGCGCCTTCGCCGGCCACATCATCGTCGGCCTCGACGCGAAGGACGGCAAGGTGGCGGTGGATGGTTGGTCCAAGCTCACCGGCCACGATGTCGTCGACCTCGCCAAGAAGTTCGAGGACTACGGCGTCGAAGGCGTGATCTACACCGACATCGGCCGTGACGGCATGCTCTCCGGCGTGAACATCGAAGCCACCGTCAAGCTCGCCCAGGCCCTGCGCATCCCCGTCATCGCCAGCGGCGGCATCGCCACCCTGACCGACGTGGAAGCCCTGTGCGCCGTCGAGTCCGAAGGCGTGGCCGGGGCCATCACCGGCCGGGCGATCTACGAAGGCACCCTCGATTTCGGCGCAGCCCAGGCCCGCGCCGACGCCCTCAACGGGGCCGCCTGATCCATGCTCGCCAAACGCATCATCCCCTGCCTCGATGTGAACGCCGGCCGCGTGGTCAAGGGCGTCAATTTCCTTGAGCTGCGGGATGCCGGCGATCCGGTCGAGGTCGCCCGTCGCTACGACGAGCAGGGCGCCGACGAGATCACCTTCCTCGACATCACCGCCAGCTCCGACGACCGCAACATCATCCTGCACGTGGTCGAGCAGGTGGCCGAGCAGGTCTTCATCCCGCTCACCGTCGGTGGCGGCGTGCGCACCGTCGACGACGTGCGTCGGCTGCTCAATGCCGGTGCCGACAAGGTCAGCATCAACACCGCCGCGGTCAATAATCCGCAGGTCGTGGCCGACGCCGCCCACAAGGTGGGCAGCCAGTGCATCGTCGTCGCCATCGACGCCAAGCAGGTTGCGCCGGGCAAGTGGGAGGTCTTCACCCACGGCGGCCGCAACCGCACCGGCCTCGATGCCGTCGAATGGGCCCAGAAGGTGGCCGAGCTCGGTGCTGGCGAGATCCTCCTCACCAGCATGGACCGTGACGGCACCAAGAACGGCTTCGACCTCGGCCTCACCCGTGCCGTGTCCGACGCGATCTCGATCCCGGTCATCGCCAGCGGCGGCGTGGGCAGCCTCGATCACCTCGCCGACGGCGTCACCCAGGGCCGTGCGGATGCCGTGCTGGCCGCCAGCATCTTCCACTTCGGCGACCACACCGTGCGCGAAGCCAAGGAGCTGATGCGCGCCCGCGGCATCGAGGTGCGTCTGTGAGCACCGCCTGGCTGGAAGAACTCACCTGGGACAAGGACGGGCTGATCCCCGCCATCGCCCAGGATGCCGAGACCGGCGACGTGCTGATGTTCGCCTGGATGAACCGCGACGCCCTGGCGCGGACGGTCGAGACCGGCGAGGCCGTCTATTTTTCAAGATCCCGCGGCAAGCTGTGGCACAAGGGCGAGGAGTCCGGCCACACCCAGAAGATCCGCGAGATCCGCATCGATTGCGACAACGACGTGGTGCTTCTGAAGATCGAGCAGGTGGGCGGCATTGCCTGTCACACCGGGCGGCGCAGCTGCTTCTTCCAGAGATACCTCGCCGACGGCCGCTGGGAGGCCGTTGATCCGGTTCTGAAAGACCCGAAGGAGATTTACAAATGATCGATATCGAAGTGCTGCACCGGGTGTCCGAGACCCTGGCTTCCCGCAAGGACGCAAGTCCCGAGTCGTCCTACGTTTCCGGCCTGTTCCACAAGGGCACCGACGCCATCTGCAAGAAGGTCGCCGAAGAGGCCGCCGAAACCATCATGGCCGCCAAGGACAAGGATCTGCTGCATGTGGTCTGGGAGGTCACCGACGTGTGGTTCCACACCATGATCCTGCTGCATCACTTCGGCTTGTCGGTGGACGACGTGCTCGCCGAGTTCCGCCGTCGCGAAGGCGTGTCGGGCATCGACGAGAAGAAGGCCCGGACTGCAAACTGACGAAAACCGGTAAGGATTCCCATGCAGGATTGCCTGTTCTGCCGTATCGTTCGCGGCGAGATTCCCGCCGCGAAAGTCTATGAAGACGAAGAAGTCCTGGCTTTCCGGGATATTCAGCCGCAGCGGCCTGTTCACGTGCTGGTGATCCCGAAAAGGCACATCACCTCGCTGGCGCACGCTACCGAGGCAGATATCCCCGTGCTGGGGCGGATGCTCGCAGTGGCCAACCAGATTGCCGTCGATCAAGGAAGTACCGACGGCTTTCGGTCCATCATTAACACAGGCCGCGTCGGCGGGCAGGAAGTCATGCATGTGCACATGCACATCGTAGGCGGGCAGGAGCCGGTCGGGCCGATGCTTAAACGGTAGTTTTCCAGGAGATTCAAATGGGTTCCTTCAGCATTTGGCATTGGCTGATTGTTCTGGTCATCGTCATGCTCGTGTTTGGCACGAAGAAGCTGCGCAACATCGGCCAGGATCTGGGCGGTGCGGTCAAGGGCTTCAAGGACGGCATGCGCGAAGCCGAGGGCGACGCTAGCCAGAAGATCGCCGATGGTGGCAAGCAGACCATCGACGCGGAAGCCCGGGACAAGAGCAAGTCCTGATTCCTGGCCCGCAGCCGGCGCGGAAGGGGCGCTATCCAGCCGCCCCTTTTTCGTTTCTGGTGCCGGCTCTCCGGGTTGTTTTGATAAGTTAGGCGAAGCGGATGTTCGATATCGGTTTTTCCGAACTCGTGGTCATCGGGATCGTGGCCCTTCTGGTGCTCGGCCCAGAGCGTCTGCCCAAGGTGGCGCGTACCACGGGTCACCTTCTGGGGCGTCTGCAGCGGTATGTCTCCGACGTGAAGTCGGACATCAACCGCGAGATGCAGCTCGACGAGCTCAAGCGTCTGCAGGAAGAGGCCCGCACTTCGGCGATGGCCTTCGAGTCGTCGGTTCGCAGCGAGATCGCGGGCGTGGAGAGCAGCGTCAATGCCTCCGTGGCGTCGGCTTCGTCGGCGGTGGCCGATCTCGAGAAGAGCCTGACGTCGCCGTCCGAAGCCGCGCCCGTCGATGCGCACGACACCGCTGCTGCACAACTGGACCGTCAGCTTGCCGAGGCGGACGCCCATGCCGGGCCGATGCCATCGTTCGCGACGACGCCACCGGTCGAGCCTGCCGCCGCGCCTCCCGGGCCCGCTGCCCCGGAGCCCCAGCTGGGGTTCGATTTCGTCCCGCCTTCTGACTCCAAGAATCCCAAGTCATGAGCGCCCAGGAAGACACTTTCATTTCCCACCTCATCGAACTACGCGACCGCCTGCTGCGGGCGGTGGTGGCGGTGGTGGCGGTTTTCGTCTGCCTGATGCCCTGGGCCGGCGACATCTACGACATCCTGGCTCACCCGATGATGCAGGCCCTGCCCGAAGGCACGCGGATGATCGCCACGGGCGTCGTGACGCCCTTCTTCGTGCCGATGAAGGTCACCCTGCTGGTGGCTTTCGTGATCGCGCTGCCTTTCGTGCTCTACCAGGCCTGGTGCTTCATCGCCCCCGGCCTCTACGCCCACGAAAAGCGCCTGGGCCTGCCGCTGGTGGTGGGGAGCACCATCCTGTTCCTGGCGGGGATGGCCTTCTGCTATTTCTTCGTGTTCGGGACGGTGTTCAAGTTCATCGCCCAGTTTTCGCCCAAGAGCATCACCCCAGCGCCGGACATCGAGCAGTACCTGGCCTTTGTGATGTCCATGTTCCTGGCCTTCGGCATCACCTTCGAGGTGCCTGTGTTCGTGATCGTGCTGACCAAGATGGGCATCGTCGATGTGGCCAAGCTGAAGGAAGCGCGGCCTTACGTGATCGTCGGCGCCTTCGTGATCGCCGCAGTGGTGACGCCACCGGATGTGGTCTCCCAGCTGATGCTGGCGATTCCCATGTGCCTGCTCTACGAACTGGGGATCTTCCTGGCGCGCTTCGTCACGAAGCGCGAGCCAGAGGCTGTGGCCGAGTAGGCCAGATAACAAAAGCAAAGGGCGCTGCAGCGCCCCGTTTGCACGGCAGAAAGGGCGTCCCGAGGGGCGCCCTTTTTGCTCAGACGTTGGACGGGAAGTCAGGCCACGCAAACCCTTTAAATGCAGCTCTTGGGTTCTCTCGGTTGCCAGTTTGTACCCGGCCCCGTACCCGGTTTTGACGCGGTTATTCTGTATGCCTCGCCGCTTGCAGTGAGCAGGCCCGCTTTACGCTCGCTGCTGAGATGCCGAAGTGATCCGCAGTCGCCTTGATGCTGGCGGAGTTCTCGGCGCGCCAGGTGGCCACGGCGGCATCATCAATGGCCTTGGTTCGCCCAAGGCTCTTGCCTTCGGCCCTTGCTCGCTCAAGCCCTGCGAGCTGGCGGGCCTTGAGGTTTTCCCGCTCCAGTTCCGCCACCGCAGCCAGCATCGTGAGCATGAGCTTGCCGGCCGGGGTCGCCAGGTCGAAGCCTTCCCGCATCGAGACGACCGAGACGCCCTTCGCCTTCAGGGCTTCCACCGTCGAAAGCACGTCAATGGTGTTGCGGCCCAGACGGTCGATTGCCGCGACGATCACCACGTCACCTTCGCGCACGTAGGCGAGCAGAGCGGACATGGCCGGGCGCTGGGTGGCGGCCACCGCACCCGATACGCCGTCATCGGAGAACCACTTCCCCACGGTGTAGCGGGTCGAAATGGTGCGGCGCTGGTTCTCGCAGGTTTGGTCGTCGGTGGAGACGCGAACGTAGGCGACGATTGCAGACATGGCAGGCTTCCTTCCGGCTCAAAATCTATGGGTCAGATGTTAGCCTGGCTCAAAAATCAAAGCAACTTTTTTGAGCTATAGGGGAAGTGCCCCTCTTGGGGTAGCTCAAAAGGTAAGGGTTTTGATCTACTCGAAAGGTTCACACCGGGCCAGAAAGCACGACGCCGGGGCGTGCCCGGCGTCGGTCTGGTCGAGAACAGGGAAGGGGGTGATCTACGCGGCCCGGCGTAGGTGCATGTCCACATGAATGTCGTCGAAGGGGCACACCAGCCCGCCCCGGTCGGTGCGTTCGATCAGGCCGAGTTCCACCAGCACCCCCGCATCTTCATGGACGCGCTTCACGTCGCGTTCAAGCCGGCGGGCAAGCTCCCTTACCGCCACCTCGCCGACCCCCTGCAAGGCGTGGAGCATGGCCCATCGGTTTTCGGTCAGGCGGGCAAAGAAGGCGGCGGGGCTTTCAAAGTTGAGGGTTTCGCCCTGGTAGGCATCGGCCGCGAAGGCGGCACCCGCGGCGGCGCGAAGGGCTGACCGCCAGTCGGGGTTAATCGTCACGGTTAGTGTTCGCTTTTCCATCGCTCCACCTCCTGAATGAAGTCATCGATCAGCCTATCAACGCCGGCAAAGGCATAGGGCCGCTCTTCGTCGCCGACGTGCTTGTGATCGCCCTTGCCGCGTTCGTTGTCGAAGCCGACCACACGCCGGCCTGCCACCACATAGACGAGCCGATACTTGAAGCGGTGTTCGGACGGCGGCACCGGATCGGGCACCCGCCACACGACCATCTCAAGCCCGGTTCCATCCTCGGCGATGTCACGGAAGCGGGTTATCAGCTCGGCTTTCATGTTGGCGAATGTGCCAACATGAACAGGCGTTGTCAATCGTGCCAACAATCCGGCATGTGGCGCCTGTGCCACTCCCGAAAATTTCCCTCATACCCCCCTGCGTGGTCACTGCCAAAACTGCCAAATTGAGAAAAGACAGTTTTGGCAGTGCCCGCCCGGCACGTATGGGCGGTTTTTTCTGCAATCAGTGCCGGGCCGGCGGGTTCGCCTTGGGGTTGGCGAAGTACAGCGTTCGGGGCTTGGTCCGGGTCGGTTCCTGCCACGCCTCTAGGTGCCCCAGCTCAACGAGCAGATCAAGCCCGGAAGCGACCCGCTTTTGATCGGCCAGGCCGGACCATCCCCGGCGCCACACGTCCCGGCTGCCGAACCCATCCCGCGGCAGATCGCCCTTCTTGATCCGCTCCACGATCCGCCGGGCCGCGTCGGCCTCGCCGTCGTGGGCCATGCCGTAGCAACGGCGGGCATGGCTTTCGAGATAAACGGCCCAATGCAGGGCGCGCAGGGTGGAGGCGAAGCCCACCGGGCCGGCGTGCCCGTCCGCCAGGTGGAAGGCCAGGGCGAGGGCGGGAACCAGCTTGCGGTACTTGGCAAGGTGGCTTTCGAGGGCCGGGAACAGATCGCCACCCCGCAAGCCCGCCTCAAAGCCCGTGCGCCAGTCGGTGAAGGCTTCGAGGGCGTCCGGGGCGAGGCGCAGGAAGGGCGGCGCGTCGGGGGCGTCCTGCTCGGCACCGCGGGCCAGGGCATCGAGCACGTCCAGTTCATCAAACACCGCAAACGCCTGCACTTTGGCCGGGCCATCCGGCAGGCGGTCGATATTCCGCCACGGCCCGCCTGTCTCGGGCCACACCAAGAGGCCGAAGCGGGCGAGCATCCCGTCATCGGACCGCCCGCCACGCATCGCAGCGCGCAGGTATTCGCCCAGGGGGCCGGGCTGGGCACCGCCCACCACACCCAGGCACACGGCCGATACCCGCCGATGCCCGCGTCCGATGCGGTCAAAGGTCCATCCGTCCTTGCCGTTCCAGCCCGTCATGAGGAAGGCGCGCAACTCGGCGGCGTCCTCTCGATCCAGCCCGGCCAGCCAGGCCGGCAGTTCGTCCCGCACCACCAGCAGGCCGCGGGGGTTCTCGATCAGCTTTTCGGCCAGGGCTTCGACGGTGGCGGAGGCCACGGTGTAGCGGCGCAGGATGGGCGCGTCGTCGCCATCGGCTTGAAGGAAGCTCGCCACGTCCACCAAGGCGTTCGGGTCTTTGCGTAGCGCCCTGGTGGCCTCGCCCTTGCGGGCTTCGGCGCGGGCCTTGGCAATCTCGGCTTCTGCCTTCCATTGCCCTTGGGCGGCGGTCCATTCGTCCAGGGCGCGGGCTTCCAGGCGCACCAGCGGGGCGAGGGCCGCAGACATGGCGGGGGATTTCATCATCCCCGGCCGGCCGACGATGCAGCCCCACAAGTTGGGGAATTCCTGCCAATCGCTCAGCGCCTGCGGCCGGATCGCGCAGCGCCGGCCAATCAGGTTGCCCAGGGCGGCCACCATCGGCACGGCGACGAAATCCGGCGGGCATTGCATCCGCTCGGCCACGTCGGCCACCCAGGGGCGCAGGCGATCCGGCAACAATGCCGCGTCAAAGGGCGCAACCGGCGCCAGCCCTTCGGGGATGGGCTGCGGATCGGGCCACGATGCCGCCGGCCAGGTGCGCGGGTCGCCCAGGGCCGGGGCCAGGGCGGCGCGTTCGGCCGGCGTGGCGGGGGTGAAGGTGGGCGGGGCGGTCATGGTTGCACCTCCACGCCGCGGGCCTCACTCACGATGAACACCGCGGCCGGCGTGCCGCCCGGCTGCAGCAGGATCAGCCGTTTGGGCTGCACCGCGACCAGCTCGGCCAGGAGGTGGCGCAGGCGGTCGGCATCGGGGGGCGAGGGCGTCACCACCAGCACCGACAGGGCCGCCAGGTAACGCCAGTCGAGGCGGCAAGGGTGCATGTCGGGCGGGCAGCAGATCGCTGGCCCCAGGGCCGTAACGGGTGCCACCGGCCAGCGGTCGAGATACACCGCTACCTGCCGCCCCGCCGGCACCAGATCGCGGGCGCGGGCATCGGCCAGGGGGCGGGCATGGGCCGGCAGACGTCGACCCGGCGAGCACCGCCAATAGATGCGCGGGTCGGGGTGCGGGGCGGTCATGGCGCCACCCCCGGCACAGCTAGGCGCAAGGCGTCGGCGAGGGCGTCGAGGGCACGCCCGCAGGCTTCAACACGGGCCGGGCTGGTGTCGGCCAGCACGCCCACCGTAAGAAAGCCCGCATCGATCCAGCCGGCCACCTCGGCGGCGGCCAGGTAAAGGGCCGGGGCGGCGGCAATCAGGGCCTCGTTGGCGTCAGCCTCTTCGAGCGGGCCGGCGCCGTAGAACACTTCGCAGATCGCCACCAAACGCCCGCCACGATCCGCGGCAATGGTGCGGTGACCGATGCGACGCCAGGGGGCCGGGGTGAAGGCGGGGGCGGTCATAACAGCCCCCTTTGCTGGCGCTGCATCGGCACCGGCTGGGTGATGGGATAGGGCCGGGCCACGCTGGCGGGCGCTGCCGGCGCGGCGGCAGTCAGGAAGGCAGACAGGCGCACCGGGCCGACGGTGTTGTGGGGAGAAGGGACCGGCTTGGAGCGGGCGTAAAGGGGGGCTGTCATGGCCGGCACCCTTTTACGGTCGCCAAAAGGGCGGCGTTCAGTTCGCGGATTTCGCCGGCAATCATGTCGCACGCCCACATGTAAGCGTCCTGCAGATCGCTCGACATGGTGCGGAAGGCTGCGCCTTGCTCGCCGTAGGTCATGGCAAGCAAGGCGGAAAGCTGGCGCTGCCGGGCGGCAATCTGGTCGGCGATGTCGCCGGCCTTTACGCCAGGTGCGAGGGCATAGACCGGGCCGGCAGCGGTGAAGGTGAATGGCGTGCTCATGCTGCAGCCCTCCATCCGAAAGCCACACGCCAGGCCAGCACGGGGCCGACGAAGGGGCGCAGGGCGCGGTAGAGCTTGAGGGAGAAAACCGGGGATACGGGCGCGTGCATACGTTTGCACGCCAAGGCAGGGGTTGCCATGGTGCGGACTCCTTTGTCTTGGGACTGAATCCACCCCTCGCTTCCAAACGGGGGGCGGGCCAAAGCGGGGTTGGAAGACCGGGACAAAGGAACCGGCAGGCCGAAGCCTCCCCGCCCGGCCCGCCATTGATCGAGGGCGCACCACGGGCGTACGGACGCAAAAAAAGCCGCTGGGCGGCTGGGGTCCGCCTTTGTCGTTCGGGCTTCCAAACCCGGTCACCACTGTTTAGGCGACGGCCGGAGTATCCGCCCGCCTTCGTGAACGCGTCAAGCCCCGATACCGAAAAGCCGGGTGGGGAAGGTTCGGCGCCAGACTGCGCAGGGCGAGGGCCGAAGGGTTGAAGTGTTCCCACTGTTCCCACTTAGTGAACTGAGAGTGGGAACAACCACTATTCCCTGAAAGCCGCGCCCCGTCTGGCTTCCCGGCGTTTGTTCCCACTGTTCCCAGTGTTCCCACTGGTTTTGAGCGTGGCGGGAGTAGCTGCCCGCGTCGGCGACGGTCTAACCGCCCTGCAGACCCAGGCACGGCAAGGGCTTCGGGTCAGTCAAGGCAGGTTCGGTGCTGGCGACGCTGCCGGTGATTGACCACGGGCTGCAGGGGCCGCGTTCGGTGTGCGGGTAATGAAAATCGCAGCCCTGCCGCCAATCGCTGCAGGACAGCCTATTTCCTCTGACCCCCCAGGGGGTATTTTTTTGACCCCATAAATTCGGGCCTAAGCGCCCGGTCCGGCTTCGTGTAGGCGTGGACTTTTGAGCCCCTCCCCCCTGTTCATTTCGCGGCGCTGCCAATAAATAGCAACGGCCGGTCTAGGGTCGGATGGCCCTCAACATTCTGACACCCCCCCATTCAAGCCCGCGCCCGCTGGCGCTGCGATCACTGGAAGGGATGCAACAGCCAGGCTTCGCAGGTTGCCCCGCCGTCGTCGGGGTGCTGGCGTAGGGGATGCCCGGCCGTGTAGGCGTGAGGAAGATCGGCACGCCCCCCGCAGTAGCCGTCTGAGAGCCCCGGCCGTCGCTGGTGGGCGCATGTCTTGCACGACGGTTCGACAGGTGTTTTATGCGGCGCAGATTGCCTTTCAACCCCACCCCCAGCCGGCGCTGAAAATTCCAAATGATTGCAATTTTCGCTATCGTCTACCCTCGCCCATTCAAAAGCGGTGGGAACAGTGGGTACAGTGGGAACACTTTTTAAAAGCTGTTCTTGTTCAATGGTTTGCGGTGCCGTTTTTGTTCCCACTCCCTTCAAGTTTGTTCCCACTTTTTGTGGGAACAAACCCGCTAAACAGGGGTTTTCGGGGGTTTGACGGGCCGAATCGGCCACCAGTGACGCCCAATCAATCTTCACCGTCGAGCCCTTCCAATATGCTGGGGGCAAGCAGATAGAATCGCCCCGGCTTGGCTGCGCCGGGCTCTCTCGCTTTGCATTGAAGGTGGGCGCCATCCCGCACCAGCAGGCCACGGGCGGCCAGCACCTTGGCGACCTGTGCCGGGTCAAACCCGCTGCACAACTCGCCCTTGAAGGCCGCGGGGTAAATCAGGTACTCAAAGACGTGATCGGCTTCATTGAGGCTTGCCGTCTCCTTCGTCGGACGTTTCCACCCGGCCCGGTTCATCGTCCGCGGGGCGTGCGTATCCGTCACGCTGGGGCGTCGCCAGTCTTCCAGGCGGGTGCCGGAGTTGGCCTGAATCCACGCCTGCACCTGCTCCAACATCTTGCGGGGCTCGCGGTCTTCTTCGCCGCCAAAGGCGCGCAGCCAGTCGGCAAACATACGGAAAGCCGCTCTGATCGCCTCGCCCTGCGGCCACCCCGTCAGGCCCCATTCCGTGGCCTTCTCGCCTGCGTAGGCCACCGCGGCAAAGCGCGTTGCAGCCCGGATCGCCTGCCCGCCGGCTTTGTCCGACAGGGCGCGGGCCTCGAAGGCGCGGCGCAGTTCTTCGAACTGCCGGGGCATGGCTTCCCGCTCGGCAATCACTCGCCGGATGAACTCGGGGTATGCCGTTCCGTAGTGCTTGGCGGCGTTGCGCTGCAGGGTTTCGGAGAAGCGGGCGCCATCGGGCAGGCCGTGTAGCGCATCCCAGCAGCCGAAGCCGGCGCCGGCATCGGCCGGCAGCTCGCAGAAGCGCACCTCCTGGCCGGCGTAGGCGCGCTCCTGATTCTCTTCCAAAAACTGCGTGAGGCCGATTTCCCCGTTCGACTGGAAGAGCAGGGAGAAGGAGGCCGTTTCCCGCAGCCCCCCGGCGGCTTGCCCTCGCCCTTTCCCCTGGCCGCTGGTGAGCATGTAGGCAGCTTGGGCCACGTCCCGCGGGTTACCGGCCTGCTTGAGTTCATCGAGCAGGAGGGGCGCGTCACAGTGCCCGGCGGCCACGCCCTCAATCGCGGTGGCGGTCAGCAGCCATGTGCGGCGATAGGTGGCCGGCCCGCACAGGCTCGCCGCGGCGTAGAGCAGAGACGACTTGCCCAGGGAGCTACCGCCGGCCCAATGGAAGCCGCCCGAGATGTTGGGATGCAACCAGCACAGGCCACCCGCAAAGCCCGCCGACAAGGCGAACACCGCCCGGCTGTTGCCCACCGCCAGGGCAGCGACGTTATCCCGCCAGTCGGCCAGGGTACCGGCGCTCTTGAACTGAGCGTGCCCGCTGCCTTGCGCCTGGTGCAGCCAGAGTTCCGCCCCAGGGGCGGCCAGCGGGTCGACATCGCCACTAAGCACAAAAGACCAGCGGCCCGGCTCGCTTACGTCGTCATGCCAGCCGATGCGCGTGGTGAGGCGGGCGCGGGCATCGGGGCGGGAGCGGTTCACGTACATCTTGAGCAGCCCGCCTCTGTTGTCGCCGATAAACAAGCCCTGCTGCCGCAGTAGTCGGGCCAGGGTTGAGCCATCACCTTCGAGCATTTCGTCCGGCACCAGCACCCGGCGGCGCCTGCCGTCGTGGTCGTTGAAGGTCGCCAGGCGTTGCCAGTTCTCGCCGCGGGCGTCGCGCACCTGGTGCGTGATCTCCAGCGGTGCGCACACGAACTGCTCGACGGTTTCCCAGCCCTCGCCGCGTCGTTCCACTTTCAGGCGATACACCCCGCGGCCGTCGTTGCCGTCGCGCAGCTCGAACACCTCGCCGCCTGTGGGCGCCGGCGCCGCCTTGGCTTTTGGCTTGCGGGTACGCTTGGCGGGCTTCTCAGGTTCATCCGAAGGCGCAGCGGGGGCGGTTTCCGGGCCGCTGGTGGGTGTGTCGGCTTCGGGTGCAGGGGTCGGCGCGGCATCGGGCGTTTCGTGCGCCTGCGGGGCCGGAATCGAGGCTGCCGCAGCTTCGAGGATCGCCCGCACGGCATCGAGGCCGGCGAGGGCGTGCAGGTCGTTGAAGTCGGTCGCGCGCTCGGGCCGATCCGGGCCGAACTCAGGTACGGCCACGACGCCACCCACCGCACGGGCTGCAGCTTCGGCCTTTGTCCGGCCGGGGTTGCCGGCGGTCTGGTGATCGTCGTCGGCACAGATGATGAAGCGCGCGCCGGGGTGGGCATCACGCAGGGCACGGGCTACGGGTTCGAGGCTGCCGGCATCGAAGGCCACCGCCACCGGCCAGTTCGTAGCCAGGTAAACGGTCGCTGCTGTTGCGTACCCCTCAGCGACACATAATGGTAGGCGTTCGGTCAGCTCGCCGATTAAATGCAATTTGCCTAATTTTTCTCCGTTCGTGAGAAAGCATTTTTCTAAGTCCTCCAGCTTTTCCGCATAGATTGCCTGCAGGCTGTGCAGGGTGCCCGACGGGCTGCGCATGGGCAGCAGCAGGGCATTGGGAATGCGTTCCTCCCGCCATTCACCGGGGCGCACCTCCCGCCACTTGGGCCAGGTGCCCACCCGCAGGCCGAAGGACGGCACACCTTTACGTTGCAGATAGGGGTGATCGTCGGGCGCCGGCTTGGCGCTGTTCCACAGGGCATGGGCCTTGCGGCGGGCCTTTTCCCGCTTGGCCTTGGCTTCGGCCTCGCGTGCGGCCCGCTGGGCTTCCAAGCGGGCACGGTTGGCGGCTTCCTCTTCGGGGGTGAGGCTACGGCCGATGTCGGCCCGCCAGTTTTCCCAATCGCGGCCATCCTTGAAGTTCTGGAAGCCACCGGCCGGCACACCATCGAGGTGCAGGAGGTAAGCCCCGTCGTTTTTGCCTTTGGGGCCGTCTTGCAGCTCGCAGCGGTGCAGCTTGCCGTCCGCATCGATGCGGTCCGGCAGGCGCAGGCCGCGGGCTTCGGCAGCGGTGCGGAACTGGGCGAGGATCGAGGCAGTATCGATCATACGATTAACCACCTCCCTTTTCGGCGGCTTCAACGCGTGCGGTCAGGGCGTCCAGACTTTCGCCAAGGCGGCCCTCAGGTGCCGGCAGTCTCAGGGCGCGAGCCCTCGCAATGACCGATGCTTCGCACCCCCGCCAATCGTCACCCGGTGCAGACGCCTGCACGGTTTTCCGCAGGCGCTCAACGGCAAGCCAGATTGCCCCCAGCAGGCGTAGAACAAGGGGAATGGCCCGGCCAGGCTTGCCGCAGAGTGGAGCAAGCAGGGCGGCGGCTTGGTGAAGATCATCGGCCAGCGAAGGGGCGGGGGCGGTCTTGATGGCACTCATTTCCACGACTCCCCGTTCAGTGTCTTGCGCAACTCGCCTACGTTCCAGGCGGTGACGGCTTCAGAGAGCTTGCGGGGGGCGGGCAGCGTGCCCCGTTTCACCCGGCGCCAGACGGTTGCGGGTGACGAAGCGAAGAGAGCGACCACCACCGGCAGGCGCACATAGCCGGCGTCCGGCAGGCGGTCGAAGTTAGCCAGGGCGTCGGGGATGGGGGCGGCGGAAGGGGCCGGGATGGAGGCAGACGTCGCCAGGGGTGAGGGGCGCAGCTTCATTGTGCTGCCCCCTGCTTCTGCGGCGTGGTCAGTCGCTTGACTGCATCGTCAGGCCATATCAAGCGCCCATTGGGGAGCTTGCGGGGCCGCAAGCCAAAATAATGCCCATCGCGGCACAGGGCCGCCCGTAGGCTTTGCGGCTTGAGGTGAAGCAGCGTCGCAAGCTGCTCGGTCGTAATACCCATTTCGTTGAACTCCTTTCAACCCGGATAGGTCGGGCGAGATGCAGTTCAACAGAGTGAGGAAACGGAAAGAACAAAGAGGAAATCTGAGGTAAATCTGATGTGAATCTGAGGCTTCAGCTACCTGATCCTATGAATTCTGGTTGCAATATGGGGCGTAGCGGGCACCCCATCTGACTCTGACCACTTGGCTAAACAACCGGCCTCGATTTTTTCGAGGTAATACATTCCACGCTCTCCCGCGGAGCACCCTTTCACCCAATCCTCCATCCGATTGAAATCTGAAACGAGGCTTGGAAAACGCAGGCCAAGCTTTTTGATGATGGCTGAGCGCTTCATCTTCTGGCCGCCGCATTGGGAGGGCGGTAACGTGTCAGCATGACCCGCGTCAGCGGTGATTCGCCCACGTACCAGCTGGTACGAAAGCGACTCAGGAGAGTCAAGCCACGCCCTGACCATGCTGCTGGACTCAACCCCGTAAAGCCGCAAACACTCAGCAGCGGACGTACGGCAAAGCCCAGGTTCCGGCGCATTGTCTCGGATAACCGTTACACCATGTTCGCCAAACCATTCCCCCCATTCAAAGCTCCACGTCGCCCTTAGAAAGTCAGCACGGGCGCGGCCGTCGTCCTCGAATTGAATGGCCGAAAACTCACCAATCGATAGCTCATCCGGCCAGCCGTCGCGCCCATCGAACCCGGCAATTCGGCCAGCTTTCATCAGTTCTGCGGTAGGCAATGTGTCTGCCGCAACATCGTTCCGGTCTGCAAAGAACCGAGTTACGTTAGGCTCATCGTTGTCATCGTGCATCATCGCCCCTTCGTGCGCCCTTCAATGAAAGGTGCCGCGCCAGCCGGGTGAAGGTGCCCGGTGTTCCCCCCGTCGAGGTAGGCGCGGCGTGCTGCTCGGTTGATCGTCAGTTCATGCGGCGCGGCCGTGTATCGGTACGACGTTTGCCCCGGCTTTCAACTGGTCGAGTAGGTCGGCCCACTGCTGCATCATTCGGCGACGGTCTTCGAGGTGTTCGGCGTGGTTGTAGGTTCGTCGAACCGCGTTCGCGTCGGCGTGGGCAAGCTGGCGCTCGATCCAATCCGATGGAAACCCCATTTCGTTCAGACGCGTGCTGCCCGTGGTCCGGGTTGCGTGGGGGCTGTATTTGCCCGACCAGCCCAGCGAATGCAGCGCCTGGCGGAAGGATTCAACGGCCATCGGGCGGGCGCGATCATCACGACCGGGGAATACGTGGGTCAGGTGCCCTGTGATGCCGTGCAGGGCGCGCAGGGTGGATACGGCTTGAGCGGGCAAGGGGATTGTGTGCGGCTTGCGTTTCTTCATCCGTTCCGCAGGGATGCGCCATAGCGCGGCGTCGAGGTCGAATTCAGACCATTCCGCTTCCACGGCCTCAGAGGGGCGGCACAGGGTGAGCCACATCAACAGGAAGGCGCCGCGTGTTTCGTGGCGTCCGCCGTGCCCGTCCATGTCCCTGAAGAGCCGTCCGATCTCTTCCAGTTCCAAGGGGCGCTTATGCTGCGTCTTGTTGGCGGGCAGGGCCTTCCGCACCGGCTGTACCGGGTCGGTGTCGGCGCGCAGTGTTGAAACCGCCAGGTCGAACACGCTGGACATGGTGCGTTTCACTTCATCGGCAACGCTCGGCCCGTTTTTCCCGTGGGCGGTCTTCAGCACATCAAGAACATGGGCTGGCGTGATCTGCTTGACCGGCAGCGCTCCTATCTTCGGGAAAACCACTCTGGTCAGGGTGTCGAGGCGGCGGGCCTTGGTGGTTTCCTCCCAGTCTCGCATTGCGACCCATTCACGGGCCACGACCTCGAAGGTGTTGTTGGCGTCCTGCTGCGCCCGGATCTTGTTGAGTTGGCGAGCGTGGGCGGGGTTAATGCCCTGCTTGACCAGTGCCCGGGCCTTGGCGCGCTCCTCGCGGGCTTCGGCCAGGGTGAAGCACCGGCCGGCACGGCGGGCTTCGGCCTCCTCGGGCGTTTCGCCAGTGGGGGCGGTCACGTACTCGCCGACGGCGAACATGGACTCCTTGCCGTTCAGCTCGAAACGGTAGCGCCAGGCCTTCACGCCGTTGGGCTTCACCTCAAGCACCAGCCCGTTTCCATCCGTGAGCTTGTAGGGCCGTTCCTTGGCTTTCGCGTTCCTGCACTGGGTATCGGTCAGCAAGGCAAATACTCCTTTGTAGCTGTACCCGGCCTATTTTCCGGGTAAGAGTTTTTGTACCCGTGAACTTACCCGGTAAATGGTGAGATTCCAAGATGCGTCATGATACGCGGTGAAAATAAAAAACCCCGCAACAGCGGGGCTTTCTGGGGCTTTTGATACAGCGTGATCTGCTGTGATCTAAGGGTGCATGCTTAGACGTTGAACAGAAAGTTCAGTACGTCGCCATCCTTCACCACGTATTCCTTGCCTTCGGAGCGCATCTTGCCGGCTTCCTTGGCGCCGGCTTCGCCCTTGTAGGCGATGAAGTCGTCGAAGGAGATGGTCTGGGCGCGGATGAAGCCGCGTTCGAAGTCGGTGTGGATCACGCCGGCGGCCTGGGGGGCGGTGTCGCCCACGTGGATGGTCCAGGCGCGGACTTCCTTCACCCCGGCGGTGAAGTAGGTCTGCAGGCCCAGCAGCTGGTAGCCGGCGCGGATCAGGCGGTTGAGGCCCGGTTCTTCGAGGCCCAGATCGGCCAGGAAGGCCATCTTGTCCTCGTCGTCCAGGTCGGCCAGTTCGGCTTCGATCTTGGCGCACAGGGCGACGACCGGGGCGCCTTCCTTGGC
>NZ_CALAYQ010000087.1:0-4611 GCF_937894855.1 uncultured Zoogloea sp. | reverse complement strand
TGGGCTCGATCAACATCATCGCCACCATCCTCAACATGCGCGCCCCGGGCATGACGCTGATGAAGATGCCGCTCTTCTGCTGGGGCTGGCTGGTGACCGCGGTGCTGCTCATCATCACCCTGCCGGTGCTCGCCGGCGGCGTGACCATGCTGCTCACCGACCGCCACTTCGGTACCCACTTCTTCGACGCAGCCGGCGGCGGCGACCCGATCCTGTTCCAGCACCTGTTCTGGTTCTTCGGTCACCCGGAGGTCTACATCCTGCTGCTGCCGGTGTGGGGGCTGATGCCCCACGTGCTGTCCACCTTCTCCCGCAAGCCGATCTACGGCCACACCGCCCAGGTCTATGGCTTCATCGCCATCGGCGTGCTGGGACTCATCGTGTGGGCCCACCACTTCATGACCGCCGGGCTGCCGGTGCCGGCGCTGCTGTACTTCATGTACAGCACGATGGCCATCTCCCTGCCCCTGGCGGTGCTGTTCTTCTGCTGGATCGCCACCATGTGGCGCGGCGCCATGAGCTTCGAGACGCCGATGCTGTTCGCCATCGGCTTCATCGTGCTGTTCGGCATCGCCGGGCTCACCGGCCTGGTGCTGGCCGACGTGGCCGCCGACGCCCAGTATCACCACAGCTACTTCGTGGTCGCCCACTTCCACTACGCGCTGTTCGCCGGCGGGATCATGGGCGTGATGACCGGCGTGTACTACTGGCTGCCCAAATGGACAGGCCACATGTACAGCGAGCGGCTCGGCAAGCTGCACTTCTGGCTCACCGTCATCAGCTTCAACTTCACCTTCATGCCGCAGTTCTTCCTGGGTCTCGCCGGCATGCCCCGGCGCATCCCCGACTACGCCCTGCAGTTCGCCGAGTTCAACGCCATCTCCACGGTGGGCGCCTTCGTGCTGGGGCTGTCCCAGCTGCTGTTCGCCTGGAACGTGTGGCGCTGCGTGCGCGGCGGTCAGCGGGCCAGCGACAAGGTCTGGGAAGGCACCAGCGGCCTCGAGTGGGAGCTCAGCTCGCCGCCGCCCCACCACTCGTGGGATGTCCAGCCGGTCATCAAGTGAGAAAGGAATACGCCATGCACCTCACCGAATTCGACCTCGCCCAGCGCCGCAAGTCGTCCGCGCGCTTTGCCTGGGCCCTCGGCGCCGTGGCGCTGGGGCTCTACATCGTGGGCTTCTTCATCCAGCGCTAGGCCATGCGCGAAGCCACCCTGCCCCCGCCCCGCAGGCACGGCCGGCTCGTCAGCCGGCTGGTGCTGCTGGCGGCGGCGTGCTTTGCCTTCGGCTTTGCGCTGGTGCCGCTCTACGACACCCTGTGCCGGGTCGTGGGCTTCAACGGCAAGACGCTGAAGGACGCCATCGCCGCCGGCGACGTGGCCCCCGGCGGGCTGGACGCCAGCCGCAAGCTGGGCGTGCAGTTCACCACCACCCTGATGCCCGGCCTGCCCTGGGAGATCCGCCCGCTGGAGCCGTCCATCGAACTCCACCCGGGTGAACTGCGCACCACCCGCTTCCTGGTGCGCAACCTCTCCGACAAGCCCATCGTCGGCCAGGCCGTGCCCAGCGTGTCGCCCACCGTGGCGGCAAAGCACTTCAAGAAGCTCGACTGCTTCTGCTTCACCCAGCAGACCCTCGCCCCCGGCGAATCCCGCGAGATGGCCCTGACCTTCATCGTCGACCGGGAGATCGGTAGCGACATCAGCGAGCTCACCCTCGCCTACGCCTTCTTCCCGGCCCCAACCCCACCCTCAGGGAGCACCCAGTGAACGCATCCCACGCCCGATCTGCCGCGCCCCACGCGGGCCACTACTACGTGCCGCAACCCAGCCTGTACCCCTTCATCCTGTCGGGGGGGATGTTCCTGCTGGCGCTGGGCTTCATCCTGCTGATGAACCACTTCACGCCCGGGCCGTGGGTGATGGCGACGGGCGCGGCGGTCATCATGGCGGTGCTGTTCAAATGGTTTGGCGCGGTGATCGCCGAGAACCAGCGCGGCGCCTACACCGACTGGGAAGACCAATCCTTCCGCCAGGGCATGGTGTGGTTCATCGGCTCGGAGGTGATGTTCTTCGCGGCCTTCTTCGGCGCGCTGTTCTACTGCCGCAACATCTCGGTGCCGGCGCTGGCGGGCATGGACCCGGCCTTCACGCTGTACAAGGATTTCACCGCCGCCTGGCCCTCGGCCGGCCCCAAGGGCGCCAGCTTCACGCCGATGGGCGCCTGGGGCATTCCGGCGATCAACACCGCGCTGCTGCTCACCTCAGGCGCCACCCTCACCTGGGCCCACTGGGGGCTGATGCAGAACAAGCGCGCCCAGCTCAACACCGGGCTCATCCTCACGGTGCTGCTGGGGGTGATCTTCCTGGGCTTCCAGGCCTACGAATACCACCACGCCTACACCGAGCTGGGCCTGACCATGGGCGCCGGCGTGTATGGCGCCACCTTCTTCATGCTCACCGGCTTCCACGGCTTCCACGTCACCCTGGGCGCCATCATGCTGGCCGTGGTGGCCGGGCGCTGCCTGTCGGGGCATTTCGATTCCAAGCGCCACTTCGCCTTCGAGGCGGTGGCGTGGTACTGGCACTTCGTCGATGTGGTGTGGCTGCTGCTGTTCGTCGTCGTCTACTGGCTGTAAGGCCCGAAGCGATAGCTGAGCAATAGCGCCACGAAGAGGAGCAGAGAGAGGGAGATGCGCAAGGTCAGCGCCCGCACAACCCGGTCGCCCGCCCCCTTGTCGCGATAAAGGAAGAACAAGCCCGAAAAGAGGCTGCCAATCACCAGCAACAGCATGAGCACCACGGCAAACTTGAACAGCACGGCTCGCTCCCCCAACATCGTCGCCCGATTCTGCGCCGTCACCCGGACGGCCACAAGCGGCCGCCGTTTCCGCCCGTCCTGGTGGGGCGGCGCCGTGGCGCTGGCGGTGGCGACGGGCTGCATCCAGCTCGGCAACTGGCAGCACGCCAAGGCCGACCGCAAGCTCGCCGCCCAGCACCTGCTCGACACCCGGGGCGGCGACGCGCCGGTGAGCATCGGCGCCGCCCCGGTGGATGCCGATGCCCTGCGCTCGCGCCCGGTGACGGTACGCGGGCAGTTCGAGACCGACCGCCAGTTCCTCGTCGATAACCGCATCCACCGGGAGCAGGCCGGCTACCACGTGATCACGCCGCTGCGCATCGACGGCAGCGACATGCGGGTGCTGGTCAATCGTGGCTGGATCCCCGCCAACGCCCGTCACGACGACATCCCGCAGGTCGCCACGCCCGTCGGGCCGGTCACCCTGAGCGGCACCGCCGTCGTCCCCGGAACGCGCTTCTTCACCCTGGGCGACGCCCCGCAGGCCGGCTGGCAGCCCGTGTGGCAGAACCTCGACCTGGCCCGCTTCGCCGGCAGCGCGCCCTACCCGCTGCAGCCGGTGGTGGTGCAGCTCGCCCCGGACGCCCCGGCCGGCTTCGTGCGCGACTGGCCCCGCCCCGACGAGCGCTTCGAGCGCCACCTCTCCTACGCCCTGCAGTGGTACGGCTTTGCCGCCTCGGCGGTGCTGATCTGGTTCACCCTCGGCTGGAGGCGGCCATGAGCGCAGGAAGCCCCACCATGCCCACCTCGCCCTTCGCCCGCTACCGCCCGCTGCTGCTGGTAGTGGCGCTCCTGATCCTGCCCTTCGCCATCGGCGGCGGGCTCTACGCCTGGGGCTGGCGACCGGCCAAGGCGACGAGCCACGGCGAGCTCCTCACCCCGCCGCGCCCGGTTCCGCTCCTCGCAGACACCGCCGGCAAGCCCGTGGCCAGGGCCGACTTCGAAAACCACTGGACGATCATCGTCGCCGGCAGCGGCCCCTGCGAGGCGGCTTGCCGGCAGTGGATCATCACCACCCGCCAGGTGCACGTGGCCCTCTACAAGCAGATGCCGCGGGTGCAGCGCGCCTGGGTCACCGACCAGCCGGGCGCTGACCCCGCGCCGCTCCTCGCCATCCAGCCTGATCTGCACCCGCTCGTCGCCACCGGCACCGAGGCCGCTGGCGCCTTCGACCTGAGCACCGCGGGCCATCGGGTCTTCGTGGTCGATCCGCTGGGCCAGATCATCCTGCGCTACGCCACCGACGCCGACCCGAAGGACATCCTCAAAGACATGGACCGCCTGCTCCGCTACGCCTGGGCCGGCTGACCAGACCACACGCACGCCACCGGAGAGACCACGATGCCCACGACCCTCCGCACCACCGCCCTCGCCACGCCCCTGCGCCTGCGTCTGGCCGCCTTTGCCACCCAGTGCAAGCCGCGGGTGAACAGCCTGATCGTGTTCACCGCGATGATCGGGATGTTCCTCGCCGTGCCCGGCTGGCCGCCCGCCGGGCTGATGATCGCGGCCACCCTGGGCATTGGTCTCGTGGCCGGCGCGGCGGCGGCGATCAACTGCCTCGTCGAGCGCACCATCGACGCCCGCATGGCCCGCACCCGCGGCCGGCCGCTGCCGCTGGGCATCATCACCCCCGCCGAAACCCTCACCCTCGCCTGCCTCACCGGCGGCACCGGGCTGTGGCTGCTGCACGTGGCGGTCAATCCGCTCACCATGTGGCTCACCCTCGCCACCTTCCTCGGCTACGCCATCG